>NZ_JBSFTC010000420.1:1272-7722 GCF_053590415.1 Nonomuraea sp. NPDC003201 | reverse complement strand
GGGGATCCACGGCATCAGGGACAACGTGCTCAACATCTCCGGCGGGCGATCCCTGCGTGACCGGTTCGTCCGGAACAACGGCTGCACCGCCCAGAACCCACCCGAGCCGGCACAGGGCAGCCTGACGCACCGGGTCACCACCTACTCCGGATGCTCGGCCGGGCATCCTGTCGTGTGGGCCGCGTTCGACGAAGGCCACATCGCCGCACCCCAGGACGGGGCCGGCGGCGACAGCGGCTCCAGGACCTGGGTCCCGGCAGAGGTGTGGAAGTTCTTCACCCAGTTCCAAAGCGGCCCGACACCCACGCCGACACCGACCCCCACCCCGACTCCCGTCCCGGGGGCGTGTTCGGCCACGATCGAGACGGTCAACAGCTGGGACGGCGGGTTCCAGTCGACGGTGACGGTCCGGGCGGGCAGCGCGCCGGTCGACGGCTGGACCGTGAAGTGGACCTGGCCCGGCGGGCAGAGCATCAGCAGCCTGTGGAACGGCACGCAGAGCGGCTCCGGCTCCGCCGTGACGGTCCGCAACGCCCCCTACAACGGCTCCATCGCCGCGGGCGGCTCCACCACCTTCGGCTTCACCGCCAACGGCACCGCGGCCACCCCCACCGCCACCTGCACCAGCCCCTGACCTCTCGTTCATCCGGGCCGGCCGACACCACGTCACCGAGGCCGGCCGGCCTTTAGGAGGGCCCTTGCGCAAGGTGAGAACGCTTCTCGCCGCCGGCATTCTCATAGGCGGCCTGATCGCCCTGGAGGACCAGGCCGGCGCCCTGGACAACGGGGTCGCCCGCACACCCCCCATGGGCTGGAACAGCTGGAACACCTTCGGCTGCAACATCAACGAGACGCTGATCAAGCAGATGGCCGACGCGATCGTCAACTCCGGCCTGCGTGACCTCGGCTACAAGTACGTCGTGGTCGACGACTGCTGGTTCGACCCCGCCCGCGACTCCGCGGGGAACCTGCGGGGCAACCCGTCGCGCTTCCCCGGCGGGATGAAGGCCCTCGGCGACTACCTGCACGCCAAAGGGCTGAAGTTCGGCATCTACCAGGTGCCCGTGGACAAGACCTGCGCCCAGTACTTCGGCGGCTACCCGGGCGCGACCGGAAGCCAGGGGCACGAGGTCCAGGACGCCAAGCAGTTCGCCGCCTGGGGCGTGGACTACCTGAAGTACGACTGGTGCTCGCCCAACGGCACCATCGACGACCAGGTCCGCACGTTCGCGAAGATGCGCGACGCACTGGCGGCGACGGGCCGGCCGATCGTCTACAGCATCAACCCGAACAGCATCCACGCCAAGACCGGGCCGCAACGCAACTGGGGCGATGTCGCAAATATGTGGCGGACGACCGAGGACATCACCAACAAGTGGAACACCGGCCAGACGAACGGGTACCCGATGGGCATCCAGAACATCGTCGACGTCACCGTCCCACTCGCGTCCTACGCCAAGCCGGGCGCGTTCAACGACCCCGACATGATGGAGATCGGCCGGGGCGGCATGACCGACACCGAGATGCGCAGCCACTTCGCTCTCTGGGCGATCATGGCCTCACCCCTCATCGCCGGGAACGACCTGCGCGCCATGGACCCGGCGACGACGACCATCCTGAAGAACCAGAACCTGATCGCCATCAACCAGGACCCGCTCGGCCTGCAGGCCCGCCAGGTCAGCAACGACGGGACCCGGCGCGTGCTGGCCAAGAGGCTCGGCAACGGCGACGTCGCGGTCGCCCTGTTCAACCAGGGCGGCAGCACGACCACGATCAGCACCACCGCGTCCGCGATCGGCCTGGCGGGCGATTCGTTCACCCTGCGCGACGCGTGGACGAACACCGTCAGCACCAGCACCGGCACCATCACGGCCGCCGTGCCCTCGCACGGCACCGTCGTCTACCGGGTCAGCGGCGGCACCACGTCGTCGCCCACGCCCACGCCCACGCCGAGCGGGCAACCGGGCGGGTGCACGGCGACGTACCGGCTGGTCAACGACTGGGGCACCGGCTTCCAGAGCGAGGTGACCGTCACCAACAACGGGCCGTCCGCGATCGACGGCTGGACCGTGCGGCTGACGCTGGCCGGTGGCCAGACCATCACCAGCCTCTGGAACGGCGTGAACACCGGCACCACCGGCGCGGTCACCGTCAGGAACACCCCCTACAACGGCACCATCGCCGCCAACGGAACGACGACCTTCGGCTTCACCGCCAACGGCGACGGCACGACCGCCCCCACCGGCGTCACCTGCACGACCCCGACCTCTCAAGGAAGGTAAGCGACCCATGCGACGGGGTCTTACGCGGGCACGGCCTTTCGCCGGGCGGCGGCCGCCGCCACGTTGACGGGCATGCGCCCGAAGATCAGGCCGTGGAACGGGCTGATCGCCCACCAGTAGAGGTGCCCGAGCAGGCCGTGCGGATGGAAGATCGCCCGCTGCCGGTAGAAGGTGTCACCACCGGAGCGGGAGACGCTCAGTTCCAGCCAGGCCAGGCCCGGTAGCCGCATCTCGGCGCGCAACCGCAGCAGGCGACCGGGCAGCACCTCTTCCACCCGCCAGAAGTCGAGCGTGTCCCCCGTCCTCAGCCGGTACGCGTCACGCCGCCCGCGGCGCAGCCCGACGCCGCCGAAGAGTCTGTCCAGCAGGCCGCGTAGGTGCCAGGCGACCGGAAGGGAGTACCAGCCGTTGTGACCGCCGATACCCTCGATGACCTGCCACAACGCCTCCGGGTCCGCGTCCACCCGGAGGCTGCGGCAGTCGATGTAGAGGCTGCCGCCCGCCCAGTCGGGATCGGTCGGCAGCGGGTCGCTCGGGGCGCCGGGCGTGGAGGCCGAGGACCAGCTAGTGGCGACGTCCGCCTCCTTGATCTTCTTGAGCGCCAGTGAGACGGCCTCGCGGAAGCCGATCAACCCCTCCTCGGGGTCGGTCACGTAGCGGGCGATGTCGTGCTCGCCGCAGATCCCCTCATTGCGCAGCGACTCGACCAGCGGCCGCGCGATCCCCGACGGGACCGGGGTGACCAGGCCCACCCAAAGGCTCGACAGCCTCGGGGTGAGCACCCTCACGGGAATGATCGCGCGGTGGGGCAGACCGGCCACGGACGCGTACCCGTGCATCATGTCGGCGTAGGTCAGCACGTCCGGGCCGCCGATGTCGAAGGCACGGTTGACCTCGTCGGGCACGCTCGCCCAGGCGGTGAGGTAACGCAGCACGTCCCGTACGGCGATGGGTTGCGTACGGGTGTGCACCCAGCGGGGCGTCGTCATGACCGGCAACCGTTCGGTCAGGTATCGCAGCATCTCGAACGACGCCGAACCGGAGCCGATGATGACCGCGGCCCGCAGCACCACCGCCGGCACGCCTGCCCGCAGGAAGATCTCGCCCACCTCCGCCCTGGACCGCAGATGAGGGGAAAGCCGCTCGCTGGGGACGAGCCCGCCGAGGTAGACGATGCGACGTACCCCCGCCTGCTCGGCCGCCGCCGCGAACGTCTCGGCAGCCCTGCGGTCGTTCTCGGCGAACTGCCCGGCCCCGCCCATCGTGTGGATCAGGTAGTAGGCCACCTCGATGCCGTCCAGGGCCTCCCGGGTCTGTCCGGGATCGGTGGCGTCCGCCTTGACGACCGACGTCCGCGCCACCCACGGCAGGTCCCGCAGCCTCTCCGGGGACCGTGCCATGCAGCGGACCTCGTGACCTGCCGCGAGCAGTTCGGGGGCCAGCCGGCCGCCGATGTAGCCGGTCGCCCCGGTGACCAGACAACGCGCCATCTCCGCACCCTCCGCTGTGGGGTGTGCCCTTCGGGCCGGGCTACCCAGCAGATCGGGACATAACCGCACGTCAGAGCCCTACGAGTCGTGGGCGCGCCGCAGCACCGGCAGCCCCGTGCCGGAGTCGAGCACGAGACGGTCGCCCAGCGGCCGGGCGAGCGTGACGGTGGTCGTGGCCGTCTTGAGCATCGCCGGGCAGGGCTTGCCCGAGCCGGAGCCCTCCTCGTCCACATCGACCACCACCAGCTGTCCGGTCTCGTAGGCGCGTGCCCCGCGAACGGTGTCGCAGGCGCCGTACCCGTAACGGAGCAGCAGCTCTCTTGGCTTGCCGGCGACGAGGTCGAACGCCGTCACCTCTTCGACGCCCCCCCTGCACCCGCTCGGGCCGGGCGGTGACGGCCGAGGGGTCGACCGCCACGTGGACCTTCTTCTGCTCGACTCCCTCGACGGTGAACATCCAGGCGGGCACCTGGACCGCGCCGCGGCTGGTCTCCAGCGGGACCTTGCCCAGCCTGGCCCCGGTCACCCGGAGGAGGCGGCATCCCTTGGCCGGACACTCCTCTTCGATGAGCCCGGCCGGTTTGCTGAACTCCGCGTACGCCCGCTCCGCCGTGACGAGCGGCACCTGCGAGACCTCGCCGTCCGGCCATCGCACCTCGGCGCGGGCCGGGGAGCCGGTGGGCAGCCTGGTGGCCAACCGCCAGGCGCCGTTGTGCGAGCTTCTGTTCACCCAGGCCGGGATTCGGCGCACATGGTTCCATCCCTGCGGATTCAGCACCTCCAGCGCGACGAACCCCCTGCGCCAGGCGCGGTCGTCGGCCGACCCCTGCCAGCGCTCCGCCACCTCACGAGCACGCCTCTCGAACGCATCGGACCCGCCGGTCGGAGAGACCCCACCGCAGGAGGAGAGGAGCACCATCAGGGACAGGCACGCGATCACTCTTCGCACGAGACCTCCGCCTGGCTTTCCGAGTTTCATGACTCGGTGCCAGTCTCGATGATCTCGGCGCCATGGTGAGCCGGTCGGCGGCGCGGTTTCCCGTTCGACAGGCGCAGGCCGGGGGTGAGCGCCGCGGTGACGGCGATTGGGGCCGTTGCACGCGGTGACAGCGTTATCACTGTGACGGCAGGGGACCGCTCTTACCCTCCTGTGATTACTTAGCGCATGGACAAGCTACTCACGGTAATCGTACGAGGTGAAAGGGTCTCCATGCGCAGCATCCTGACCAAGACCGTCTCGGCTATCGCCGCCATCGCGACGCTCGGCTTCGCCGCCCCCGTGCCCGCCCAGGCAGCGGCCCGGGCCTACTTCGAGTTCACCGACTTCACCCAGTCACGGTTCATCGTCGAAATCACCGACCCCGACAAGATCCAGCACGCCCGCGACCTGCTCAGCGGCGACACCACGGACAGGCCGCACATCATCGGACGCATCGCGCCGCGCCCCGCTCCCTACAACCCCGCCTGGAGCTACCAGCTGCGGCCCGAGACGGTCGACTTCTTCGACTTCGCGATCGAGGTCTGCGACGCGACCATCCCCTACGTCGAGGATCACCTGGACGAGGCCGGCGGGGCGTTCCTGCCCGGCTATGTCTGGTGCCCCTGGTCTTCCAGGCTCGTGCGCGAAATTCCGACGGCATAGGCCCCTGGCGTCGTCTGCCATCGCGGCCCCCGGAGAACCGATCCGGGGGCCGCCCGCGCAGCTCGACCGCCCTTGACGGCGTAGCCCGTACCATCGGGCGCATGACGTGCGTGCTGGTCGTGGAGGACGACCTGGTCATCCGGTCCGAGCTGGCCGAGGCGCTGGCCGCCCAGGGTTACCAGGCGGAGCCGGCCGCGGACGGGGCCGAGGCGCTACGGGCGGCGGAGCGGCACCAGCCCGATCTCGTCCTGCTGGATCTGGGGCTGCCCGACGTGGACGGGGTGGCCCTGTGCCGGCGGCTCCGGGCAAGAGTGCCGGACACGGTGATCGTCGTGCTCACGGCCCGTACCCAGGAGTTCGAGGTCGTGGTGGCACTCGACGCGGGTGCCGACGACTACCTGACCAAGCCGTTCCGGCTGACCGAGCTGATGGCCAGGATCCGCGCCCACCTGCGGCGGCGCGGACCGGCCCAGGGGGAACGGCTGCTGACCGCCGGGCGGCTGCGGCTCGACCTGCCCGCCCGCCGCGCCTACGTCGGGGAGGCGGAGGTGGCGCTGCGGCCCAAGGAGTTCGATCTGCTGGCGGCGCTGGTCAGCCGGGCGGGCGAGGTGGTGACGCGCGAGCAGCTCATGGACGAGGTGTGGGACGAGAACTGGTTCGGCCCGACCAAGACCTTGGACGTGCACGTGTTCGCGCTGCGCCGCAAGCTGGCCGAGCACGGCGAGGGGATGGAGCGGATCGTCACGGTACGGGGTCGCGGCTACCGCTACGAGCCATGACCATCACCTGCCGTGGCCGGGCAGCAGCAGGCTGAACAGCGGCGGTCTGGCCCGGCTGAGCACCAGCCTGCCGCCTTCGGCCTCGGCCAGCGAACGGGCCAGGGCGAGGCCGATGCCGTGGCTGTCGCCGCTGGACCGGACGAACGGATCGACGCCCTCGGCCACGCCCGTCCCATGATCGCCCACCTCGATGGCCAGCCCGGGGCCGACGTCGGAGACGGTGACCGCGACCTCTCCATGGCCGTGGCGTACCGCAT
>NZ_JBSFTC010000420.1:0-1174 GCF_053590415.1 Nonomuraea sp. NPDC003201 | reverse complement strand
GTCACGCCCGTCCCATGATCGCCCACCTCGATGGCCAGCCCGGGGCCGACGTCGGAGACGGTGACCGCGACCTCTCCATGGCCGTGGCGTACCGCATTGTCGACGAGTACGCGCAGGATCTGCCGGACGGCCGCGGGCTGAGCCGTCGCCGGCGGCAGTTCCGGCTCCACGGTGATCGTCAGCCGGCGGCCGTGCTCGGCCAGCGGGCCGTGCCACTCCTGCCGGACCTCCTCCATCAGGGCGCCGACGTCGAGGTGTTCGGTCGGCACGCGGCTGTCGCGGCTGAGTCGTACGAGATCGTCGATCACCTCCTGCAGCCGCTCTCCCCTGCTCAGCGCGGCCCGTACCGCCGGAACCAGGTCTGACCCGGGGCGGGACAGGGCGGATTCCAGGCCGAGCAGCAGGCCGGTCAGACCTGTGCGGAGCTGATGGGAGACATCGGCGCTGAAGGCCCGCTCGCGCGACAGCACGGCCCCCAGGCGGCGGGCGGTCGACTCCAGGGCCCGCCCGGCCTGGTCGGCCTCGCGCAGGCCGGACGGGGAGGCGCGGACGCTGAAGTCACCGCCGCCGAGGGCCTGCGCCGCGGTGGTGAGCCGTTCGAGCGGCGCGGCGAGCCTGGCCGACTGCCGCACGGCCACGCCCGCCGCCAACGCGATCACGATCAGCGCGAGTCCGCCCAGAAGCAACCAGGCCTCGTGGACGCGCTCCTCGACCTGCGCGTTCGGGGTCGCCACCCGGATGACCATGGCGGTGCCCTCGTCGGAGGGGACCGGCGCGGACACCGCCAGGAACCCGCCCTCGACGGCGTCGTGGACGCGTCCGTCCTTGCTGGAGACGGTCAGCCGTGAGTGGGCGGGACCGTCGCCGAACAACCGGGCGCCGGCCACGTTGTAGCCGCCGATGGCCAGGTCACCCGACATGCCCGTCGGCAGACTCAACGGCGTCCGCGGCTCGTCGGGCACGGCGGCGGCGACCCAGGCGGCGTCGCGTTGCAGGGCCGCCACGGTCTGGTCGTGGAAGAGCAGGCTCACCGCGACCGCCAGCGGCACCAGGAAGAGCGCGACGGCCAGGGCGGTCACGCTCACGATCACCACCAGCACCCGCCGCCGCAGCGGCACGCCCTGCGCTGTCACCCCTCCAGAGTGGCAGACGCAAGGTAAACGCCCCGCTAACC
>NZ_JBSFTC010000419.1:0-7736 GCF_053590415.1 Nonomuraea sp. NPDC003201 | reverse complement strand
CGACCTGGGCCTTCCTGAGCTCGGTCTGGGCCAGCCTCATCCGCGCCACGGCCAACGAGGCCCCGGCCGGCGCCGGCGCCGCATCGAGGTGGCGGGCGTGCTCGGGATCGCGGCCGTGCTGGCGTACCAGTCCTACACCTACCTCTGGGCCGCGGACTTTCCCATCGAGGCCAACGTCGGCCCGTACGTGCGCAACGCCGCGGACACCGCCAGCGCCTGGGTGCAGGACAGCCTGGTGACCTACACCAACGCGCTGAAGAACGCGCTCACCAACGGGCTGCTCAACCCGTTCGAGGCCCTGCTGACCGGCTCGCCCTGGTGGCTGGTCTGCCTGGTGGCGGTCGCCGTGGCCCTGCTGGTGGGCAGCGCGCGGGCCGCGCTGGTCACCGCCGTCGGGCTGCTGATGGTGCTGGCGCTCGGACTCTGGCAGGACAGCATGGTGACGCTGGCCTCCACGCTGGTCGCGACCATCCTGGTGATGGTGCTCGGGGTGGTCGCCGGCGTGTGGATGGGCCGCAGCGACCGGGCCGACACCCTGCTGCGTCCCGTGCTCGACGCGGGGCAGACCATGCCCGCCTTCGTCTACCTGGTGCCCATCCTCGGCCTGTTCGGCCCGACGCGGTTCACCGCGATCATCGCCGCCGTGGTCTTCGCCGCGCCGGTGGCGATCAAGCTGGTGGCCGAGGGCATCAGGCGGGTCTCCCCGACCACGGTGGAGGCGGCGACCTCGGCGGGGGCGGGCACCTGGCAGCTGATCTCCAAGGTGCAGCTGCCGATGGCGCGCAGCGGCGTGACGCTGGCCGCGAGCCAGGGACTCATCTACGTGCTCTCGATGGTCGTCGTGGGCGGCCTGGTGGGCGCGGGGGCGCTCGGCTACGACGTGGTGGCCGGGTTCTCCCAGCACGAGCTCCGCGGGAAGGGGCTGGCCGCCGGGATCGCGATCGTCGTGCTCGGCATCGTGCTCGACCGCGTCATGCGCGCCGCCACGCAACGGGCCGACGCCGCCGCCCACGGAGGGCTTGCGACCAAATAAGGAACAGGAACACAGGAGGACCAAGTGGCGATGTCGAGAAGCGGCAGGATCAGGGCGCTCGCGCTCGTGACCGGCGGCGGCCTCCTGCTCAGCGCGTGCAGCGGAGCGAAGGTCGGCGAAACCCAGCAGGCCGCCGCGGGAGGCGGCGGCAAGACGTGCGGCACGTTCAACCTCGCAGTCAACCCATGGGTGGGCTACGAGGCCAACGCCGCGGTGATCGCGCTCGTCGCGGAGAAGAACCTCGGCTGCAAGGTGGTGAAGAAGGACCTGAAGGAGGAGGTGTCCTGGCAGGGCTTCGCCACCGGAGAGGTTGACGCGGTCGTGGAGAACTGGGCCCACGACGACCTGAAGAAGAAGTACATCGACGAGCAGAAGGTCGCCGTCTCGGCGGGGCCGACCGGCAACAAGGGCGTCATCGGCTGGTTCGTGCCGCCGTGGATGGCCAAGAAATATCCTGACATCACCGACTCGAAGAACCTCAACAAGTACGCCTCGCTGTTCAAGACCTCCGAGTCCGAGGGCAAGGGCCAACTGCTCGACGGCGACCCGTCCTTCGTCACCAACGACGCGGCGCTGGTCAAGAACCTCGACCTGGACTACAAGGTCGTCTACGCGGGCAGCGAGACCGCGCTCATCCAGGCCTTCCGGCAGGCGGAGAAGCAGCAGACGCCGCTCATCGGCTACTTCTACGACCCGCAGTGGTTCCTGTCCGAGGTGAAGCTGGTCAAGGTCGATCTGCCCGCGTACACCAAGGGGTGCGACGCCGACGCGGCCAAGGTGGCCTGCGACTACCCGCCGTACGAGCTGGACAAGATCGTGAGCAAGAAGTTCGCGGACTCGGGCAGCCCCGCCTACACCCTGGTCAAGAACTTCACCTGGACCAACGACGACCAGAACCTCGTGGCCAAGTACATCGCCGAGGACAAGATGACGCCCGAGGAGGCGGCCGCCAAGTGGGTCGCCGCCAACCCCGACAAGGTCAAGGCCTGGCTCCCCGCGACCTGACCGCTCCTCCGCCGTGCGCCCGGCCCGATCGTCCTGCCGCGATCGGGCCGGGCGTACGCGTGCGCTCACCGGCCGAAAGGCTGTACTGAATAAGACAGAACACCCCTTGACACCCGGAATGCGGCGAGCGACGCTTGTTGCGGAAAGCGCGTTTGGTTGCATATACCGCAACAACGGAGGTGGCTATGACGGGCCCGAGCGTGGTCATCATCGGCGCGGGCGTGGTCGGCGCGGCCTTGGCCGACGAGCTGTCCGCCCGAGGCTGGACCGACGTCACCGTCGTCGACCAGGGGGACGTGCCCGCCACCGGCGGCTCCTCCTCGCACGCCCCCGGCCTGGTCTTCCAGGTCAACGGGTCGAAGACGATGACCGAGATGGCCCGCTACACCGCGGAGAAGTTCGTCGAGCTCGACAGCTTCCTGCAGGTCGGCGGGCTCGAGGTGGCCACCAGCCCGCAGCGGCTGGCCGAACTGCACCGCAGGCACGGCTGGGCGGTCGCGTGGGGGCTCGAAGCCCACCTGCTCACGCCGCAGGAGTGCGCCGCCAAGCACTCGCTGCTGGACGAGGCCAAGGTGCTCGGCGGGCTCTACGTCCCGACGGACGGGCTGGCCAAGGCGGTCAAGGCGGTGGACGCCCAGCTGGCCAGGGCCCGGGAGCGCGGCGTGCGGGTGCTGCCCCGGCACGAGGTGCTCGACATCAGGACCCAGGACGGCAAGGTGTGCGCGGTGGTGACCGACCACGGCGACCTGCCCGCCCAGGTGGTCGTGTGCTGCGCCGGGATCTGGGGCCCGAAGGTGGCCCGCATGGCCGGCATGGAGCTGCCGCTCACCCCGCTGGCCCACCAGCTCGCCTGGACCGGGCAGGTGCCCGGGCTGGCCGGCCAGACCGAGGAGGCCACCCGGCCGATCCTCCGCCACCAGGACGCCGACCTGTACTACCGCGAGCGCTTCGACACGCTCGGCATCGGCTACTACGGCCACCGGCCGATGCCGATCACCGCCGACGAGATCCTCGCGGTGGACGAGGCGGAGGTGATGCCGTCGGTGCTCACCTTCACCCCCGACGACTTCGCCAAGGCCTGGGAGGAGACCCAGGCGCTGCTGCCCGACACGCAGAAGGCGGAGGTCGAGTCCGGCATCAACGGGCTGTTCTCCTTCACCACCGACCACCTGCCGCTGATGGGGCAGTCCCAGGACGTCGAGGGCTTCTGGGTGGCCGAGGCGGTCTGGGTCACCCACTCCGCGGGCGTCGGCCGGGCGATGGCCGAGTGGCTGGTCGACGGCCACTGCTCCTCGTTCGACCTGCACGAGTGCGACGTCAACCGGTTCGAGCCGCACCAGCTGGCGCCCGACTACGTGCGCGATCGCGGCTGCCAGAACTACGTCGAGGTCTACGACATCATCCACCCGCTGCAGCCGATGGAGCACCCGCGCCCGCTGCGGCTGAGCCCCTTCCACCCGCGCCAGCAGGACCTGGGCGCCGTCTTCCTGGAGGCCTCGGGCTGGGAGCGCCCGCAGTGGTACGGCGCCAACGCGCCGCTGCTCGACGGGCGCGACCTCCCCACGCCCGGCGCGTGGGCCGCCCAGTACTGGTCGCCGATCGTCGGCGCCGAGGCGCAGGCCACCCGCGAGGCGGTCGCGCTGTACGACATGAGCGCGCTCAAGCGGCTGGAGGTCAGCGGCCCCGGCGCACTGGCGTTCCTGCAGCGGATCACCACCGGCGACGTCCACAAGTCGGTCGGCTCGGTGACGTACTGCCTGCTGCTCGACACCGACGGCGGCATCCGCAGCGACGTCACCGTGGCCCGGCTCGGCCCCGACCGCTTCCAGCTGGGCGCCAACGGCAACCTGGACCTGGACTGGCTGGAGCGGCGCCGCCCGGCCGACGTGTTCATCCGCGACGTCACCGCCGGCACCTGCTGCCTGGGTGTGTGGGGCCCCAGGGCCCGCGACCTGGTCCAGCCACTGACCGGCATCGACCTGACCGCGCTGAAGTACTTCCGCGGCGCCCGCGGCTTCATCGGCAACGTGCCCGTCACCATGCTGCGCCTGTCCTACGTCGGCGAGCTCGGCTGGGAGATCTACACCACCGCCGACATGGGGCTCAAGCTCTGGGACACGCTCTGGTCCGCGGGGCAGGAGCACGGCGTGCTGGCCGGCGGCCGCGGCGCCTTCACCAGCCTGCGCCTGGAGAAGGGCTACCGCTCCTTCGGCACCGACATGACCTTTGAGCACGACCCGTACGAGGCCGGCCTCGGCTTCGCCGTCAAGCTGGACAAGGGCGACTTCGTCGGCCGCCGGGCGCTGCTGGAGCGCAAGGAGTCGGTCCGCAGGAAGCTCACCTGCCTGCTGACCGACGAGGTGGTCATGGGCAAGGAGCCGGTCTACGACGGCGACCGGGCCGTCGGCTACGTCACCAGCGCCGCCTACGGCTACACCGTCGGCCGCGGCATCGCCTACGCCTGGCTGCCCGCCTCGCTCGCGAGCCCGGGCCAGGCCCTGCACATCGGCTACTTCGACCAGCGCGTCCCGGCTGTCGTGGCCGAGGAGCCGCTCTTCGACCCGGCGATGACCCGGCTGCGCGGTTAGGGAAAGGACCTCATATGATCGACACCCCGCTGGACGTGGTGGACCCCGAGGTCCACGCCCTGATCGGCGCCGAGCTCGCCAGGCAGCGCTCGACGCTGGAGATGATCGCCTCGGAGAACTTCGCGCCCGCCGCCGTGATGGCGGCCCAGGGCTCGGTGCTCACCAACAAGTACGCCGAGGGCTACCCCGGCCGGCGCTACTACGGCGGCTGCGAGCACGTGGACGTGATCGAGCAGCTCGCCATCGACCGGATCAAGGCGCTGTTCGGCGCGGAGGCGGCCAACGTGCAGCCGCACTCGGGAGCCCAGGCCAACGCGGCGGCGATGGCGGCGCTGCTGGAGCCCGGCGACACCATCCTCGGCCTCGACCTGGCCCACGGCGGCCACCTGACGCACGGGATGCGCATCAACTTCTCCGGCCGCCTGTACAACGTGGTCGCCTACCACGTGCGCGAGAGCGACCACCTGGTGGACATGGACGAGGTCGAGCGCCTGGCCCGCGAGCACCGCCCCAGGCTCATCATCGCCGGCTGGTCGGCCTACCCGCGGCAGCTGGACTTCGCGGCCTTCCGCCGGATCGCCGACGAGGTGGGCGCGTACCTGATGGTGGACATGGCGCACTTCGCCGGGCTGGTGGCCGCCGGGCTGCACCCCTCCCCCGTGCCGCACGCGCACATCACGACCACGACCACGCACAAGACGCTCGGCGGCCCGCGCGGCGGGGTGATCCTGTCCACGGAGGAGCTCGCCAAGAAGATCAACTCCTCGGTCTTCCCCGGCCAGCAGGGCGGCCCGCTGGAGCACGTGATCGCGGCCAAGGCGGTCTCCTTCAAGATCGCCGCCGGGGAGGCGTTCAGGGAGCGGCAGCTCCGCACACTGGAGGGCGCCCGCATCCTGGCCGACCGGCTGCTGGCGCCCGACGCGGCGGCCGCGGGCGTGAAGGTGCTGACCGGCGGCACCGACGTGCACCTGGTCCTGGTCGACCTGCGCGAGTCCGCGCTGGACGGCAAGCAGGCCGAGGACCGGCTGCACGCGGCCGGGATCACGGTCAACCGCAACGCCGTGCCGTTCGACCCGCGACCGCCCATGGTCACCTCGGGCCTGCGGATCGGCACCCCGGCGCTGGCCACGCGCGGCTTCGAGGCGGCCGACTTCGCGGAGGTCTCCGACATCATCGCCACCGCGCTGACGCCGGAGGCCGACCTGTCGTTCCTGCGCGACCGGGTCGAGGTCCTGGCCGGCAAGCACCCGCTGTACGGAGAGGCGCGATGAACCTGCCCGAGCACCCCGAGTGGCTGTGGGGCGCCACCGAGCCCAGGCGCTCCTACGACGTGGTCATCGTCGGAGCCGGCGGGCACGGCCTGGCCACCGCCTACTACCTGGCCAAGAACCACGGCATCACCGACATCGCGGTCCTGGAGCGGGGGTGGCTGGCCGGCGGGAACATGGCGCGCAACACCACGATCATCCGCTCCAACTACCTGTGGGACGAGAGCGCGGGCATCTACGAGCACGCGCTCAAGCTGTGGGAGGGCCTGGAGGAGGAGCTCGGCTACGACCTGCTGTTCAGCCAGCGCGGCGTGCTCAACCTCGCACATAGCCTCCAGGACGTACGCGACAGCGTGCGCCGCGTCGAGGCCAACCGGCTCAACGGTGTCGACGCCGAGTGGCTGGACCCCGAGCAGGTCCGCGAGGTGTGCCCGATCGTGGACATCTCGCCCGGCGTGCGCTATCCGGTGCTCGGCGGCACCTTCCAGCCCCGCGCCGGCATCGCCAAGCACGACCACGTGGCCTGGGGGTACGCCCGCGCCGCGGCGGCCCTCGGCGTGGACCTCATCGAGCACTGCGAGGTCACCGGGCTGCAGGTGAGCGACGGCCGGGTCACCGGCGTGGAGACCACCCGGGGCCCGATCTCCGCCGGCCGGGTCGCGCTGTGCGCCGCGGGCCACACCTCGGTCGTGGCCAAGACCGCGGGGATCGACCTGCCGCTGCAGAGCCACCCGCTCCAGGCGCTGGTGTCCGAGCTGCTCGAACCCGTGCACCCGACGGTCGTCATGTCCAACGCCGTGCACGTCTACGTCAGCCAGGCGCACAAGGGCGAGCTGGTCATGGGCGCCGGCATCGACGCGGCCAACTCCTACCGGCAGCGCGGCGCCTTCCACATCATCGAGCGGCAGATGGCCGCCGCGCTGGAGCTGTTCCCGATCTTCGCCCGCGCGCACGTGCTGCGCACCTGGGGCGGCGTGGTGGACGTCTCGCCCGACGCCTCGCCGATCGTCGGCCTGACCCCGGTCCGGAACCTCTACCTCAACTGCGGCTGGGGCACCGGCGGCTTCAAGGCGACACCCGGCGTGGGCTGGTGCTTCGCGCACACCGTGGCCAACGACGAGCCGCACCCGCTCAACGCCCCCTTCTCCCTTGACCGATTCACCACCGGGGCGCTCGTGGACGAGCACGGCGCCGCCGCGGTCGCGCACTGAGGAACCGCCGATGCTGCAGATCCCATGCCCCTGGTGCGGCCCTCGCGACGAGGCCGAGTTCCACTACGGCGGGCAGGCCCACGTCGCCTACCCCGCCGACCCGGCCGCGCTGTCGGACGAGGAGTGGGCGCGCTACCTGTTCTTCCGCGACAACCCCAAGGGCCCCTTCGCCGAGCGGTGGAGCCATGCGGCCGGCTGCCGCCGCTGGTTCAACCTGGTCCGCGACACCGCCACCAACGAGATCCTGGAGGCCCGATGAGGCTGTCCACCGGCGGGCTGATCGACCGCGGCGGCACGCTGCGCTTCCGCTTCGACGGCCGCGAGCTGACCGGCCACCCCGGCGACACCCTGGCCTCCGCGCTGCTGGCCAACGGCGTGCGCCAAGCCGCGACCAGCGTCAAGCTGGGCCGCCCGCGCGGCATCTTCGCCGCGGGCAGCGAGGAGCCCAACGCGGTCGTCCAGATCGAGCGGCCCTTCCCCGAGCCGATGCGGCCGGCCACCACGATCGAGCTGTACGACGGGCTCGTGGCGAGCAGCCTGCCCGGCCGGGGCCGCCTGGCCGCCGAGCCCGACCCGGCCCGTTACGACGCCGTGCACGCCCACTGCGACGTGCTGGTGGTCGGCGCCGGCC
>NZ_JBSFTC010000418.1:0-7740 GCF_053590415.1 Nonomuraea sp. NPDC003201 | reverse complement strand
CTGGCCGGCCGCCAGACCGGCCAGGCCGGGGCGGCTCCCCGATTGCTGGCGCTGGCGCGGGCGGGCGAGCTCTCTCCTGCCGACGTCACGGCGATCCGCGGCCATGCGACTCTGCCGGAGACGGCCGCGGCCAGGGCCGTCGAGCGCGGCGCGGCGCTCATGGGCGCCCGGGTCCACGACTACGGCTCCGGCCTGCTGGACATCGTGCTCCCCGGCCGCCCGCCCATCCCCGTCGAGGTGCGGTCGGCCCCGGCGGGTGACCCGGGCATGCTGACCGTCCAGGTGGACGGCCGCCGCACGATCGGCGCGAACGAGCGGGCCGCCGCCGCGACGGCCGCCGGAGCGGTCGCCCGTACGCTGGGCGCGACGTCCGCCGGCGACCAGGCGGCCCTGGCCGAGCTGTACGAGGCCGTGCGCCAGGCACGCGCGGCCACCACCCGCCAGCGGCCGGCCCGGCTCGGCGTGCTCCACGACCTGCTCGCCGCCACCCGCCCCCAGGTGTGGCAGCTCGTCCCGCAGCCGCTGGCCACCGAGCTCGCCAGGCTGGCGGACGGGGCGCGTCCCCGGGACCTGCCGACGTACATGGACCGCCTGCGCACGCTCGCCAACGCGACCGGCTGGTCGCCGCCGGAAGAGGGGAACTGCCGGTGCCCCGCCGACGGGCCGTGCGAGTGCGGCCTGCGCGCCGGGCAGGCACCGACTGTGGCGCGCACGATGGCAGTGTGAACGGGATCGCGCGTTCCGGCATGATGGGACTTCCGAGGAGAGGACGGCTATGGCATTCGCGGTGGCGCGGACGAGGGACGAGGCGCATCTCTACCTCGATCTGCACCCGTGCGCCTGCGGGTCGGTGGACACGACCTGGCACAGCGGGCTGGTAAGCGTCGAGGAAGGGCTGGTCAACCGCTATTCCGGCGTGTGCGGGGAGTGCGGGACGGCCCGGGAATACCTGTTCGGCCTGCCGGAGCGTCCCGTGCTGCCCACCGGCTACCCGACGTTCGGCGGGACGGAGCCGTCCGAGCTGCTCGACGCGGGCGAATGGTTGTGGGTGGCCGACCTGAGCGCGGGCAACGTGCCGGTGGACGACCAGGCCGAGGCCCGGCGCACGCTGCGGGTCGCGACCGCGGCCGTCGAGGAGGTCGTCAAGTTCGTGCCGCCGGGGGCGGACGCGGTGCCCGACGACGGGTTCTGGTCCGAGCGCGGGCAGCGGTTGCGGGCGGCCGACCCCGGCAGGTTCCAGCTCGACCGGCTGCTCATCGTCAGGGACACCTACCAGGACCTGGCGGGCCGGCATGCCTGAGCGCGGTCTCGCCCGTTCCCTCGTGGAGGCGTACGTCTACTTCGACCTGATGGCCGGCGGGGAGCAGGGCGCGTCGCGCCGGGCGGAGGCCGAGCAGGACGCGGACGGCTGGGTGGTGCGGCTCGGCGGCACGGAGGTCCTGGTCCCCCAGGAGGCCGAGGTCGTGGCGAGGCAGGCGGGGCTGATCTTCGGCACCGGCCTCTCCGAGCTGATCGACCCCGGCCAGTGGGTGCTCGTCGCCGCCACGTACGCGAGCCGGGCGCTGGAGGGCGGGCTGTTCTTCGCCGCGGACCCCTCGGATCCCGAGGCGTTCGGCAGGATCGAGACCGACTGGCGCTTCGCCGCCGACGCCGTGGCCGAGGCGCTGAAGTTCTTCCCCCGCGGCGCCGCCGAGCTGCCCCCTGACGCCTTCTGGACCGGGATGGGCAGGGCGTTGCGGGAGTCCGAGCCCCATCGGCTCACCAGGCAGAAGCTGGAGAGCGATCTCGCCTTCTACCGCCAGAGCCTGGACGACTTCCACCACCTGCACGACCGCTGACCCCGATCGGGGTTGGTCAAACGATTGATCTCCGGGTCAGACCCGTAATATTTTATCGATTATGGTGCGACGCAGCCGAATCAGAAACGTGATGGTCATCCTGGTCGCGGTCTTACCGCCGATCGCCGCGACGCAAGCTCCGGCGGCGGCCGCCGCCCCTCTCACCGTGTACGTGTCACCGGACGGCAGGGACGGGGCCCGCGGCACCGAGCAGGACCCGTTCGCGACCGTCGAGCAGGCCCGCGACGCGCTGGCGGGCCGGACGAGCGCCCGCTCCCCCGGGGTCGTCCGCATCAGGGGCGGCGTCTACCGGACGTCCAGGACCGTCCAGCTCAGCGGGGAGCGCAACTCCTACGTCACCTATGCCGCCTATCCGGGCGAGCGGGTGGAGTTCGCCGGGGTCACCACGCTCTCGCCGGAGAAGTTCCGCAGGCTGAGCGACCTCCCGGCAGGCGAGGCCAAGCGGTCGTCGAGGTCGCGGGTCCGGGACTCGGTGTCCGGCAATGTCTACGTCTACGACCTGGCCGCCGAGGGCATCCCGGCCGGGCGGCTCAACAAGAACGGGTTCAACTGGAAGCCGCAGCCGTACGCGCCCGAGTTGATCACCGACGACGTCGCGCAGACCCTGGCGCAGTACCCGAACGGCGGCGAGAAGCTGGACCGCGCCGACCTCACCGTCAAGGAGGCGCCGAAGGGCGCCCGCGACTACTTCTCGGACAAGACCGCCGACGGCACCACCCTGCCCTACGAGGACATGCTGAAGCTGCCCGGCCCCGCCTACACCGCGGTCGACCCCGCGCTCAAGGAGCGCTCCGCCACGTGGGCCCCGTCCGGCGGGACCGCCGACAACACGACGTACGAGACCGACGGCTGGCTGTCCGGATATTTCGGCAACAACTATGCCAACGACCGGGTACGCATCGACTCCGTCAACGGCGACGAGCTCAGGACCCGCTACCCCACGATGTACGCCGCCACGGACAAGTGGACGTCGTTCGTGGCCCATAACGTGCTGAGCGAGCTGGACGCCGAGGGCGAGTACTACATCGACCGCTGGAACGGCGGCGACGCTCTCTACTACTACCCGCCCGGCGGCACGGTCGAGGGCAAGCGGATCAGCCTGACCTCCTTCGACGCCCCCTTCTTCACGCTGGAGAACGTCACGGGGGTGACGCTCAAGGGACTGAAGCTCAACGGCACGACCGGCACCGGCGTACGCCTGCTGGACGCGGAGTCGTGCACCATCGACGGCCTGGAGATCCTCAACGTCAGCATGGACGCGGTCGCGATCGGCGAGGCCAACGACGCGATCACGGCCATCGCCGAATACCGCACGAGCCGGGGCGGCCACCGCAACCGGGTGGTCAACAGCAGGCTGCACGACCTGGGCGGCGGCGGGGTGTTCACGGCCGGCGGCGACCGCGACTCGCTGGAGCGCGGCGACCACGTCGTGGAGCACAACGAGATCTACGACTTCTCCAAGCTCGCCACCTACACCCCGGCGGGCTACCTGTACGGCGTCGGCAACACCTTCAGGTACAACAACGTCCACGACGCGCCACACATGGCCATCCAGATCATGGGCAACGACATGGAGGTGAGTCACAACCGGTTCGAGAACCTCGTGACGCACGCCTCGGACCAGGGGGTGATCTACGCGGGCCGCGACTACACGTACCTGAACAACGTGATCTCCTACAACCTCTTCAGGAACGTCGGGCCGAAGGGCAACCAGGCCGTCTACATGGACGACGGCATGTCGGGGATGGTGATCCACCACAACTTCTTCGACGGGGCCCAGCACGGCCTGTTCTACCAGTCGGGGCACAGCAACGTCGCGAGCGACAACGTGTTCAAGGACGTGACGTACGTCGGGCACGACAAGCTCTACCACGAGAGCGGCGGGCGGCTGCCGGTGCCCAACTCCAAGGTCGTGGTCGAGCGCTTCAACGACATGCTGAAGGCCGGCGACGGCACCGGCTTCACCAACACGCGCGAGAACGTCGAGAAGTGGTACCGGCACTACGGCCGCCAGTACCCGAACATCCGGTCCTGGTACGTCCCGGCGGACGCGAGCGGCCGGATCTGCACCGCCGTCGGCACCACGGAGTGCACGGAGGCGTACGTCTGGCGCGACCCGGACTCCGTGTACGTGCCGTCCCACAACGTGCTGACCCGGTCGGTGAGCATCGCGTCGGGCGGCTTCGCCTACACCGACGACGCCGGCGGCCTGAGCAACAAGACGTTCAACCCCGACTTCGACTCCTACAACGTCAGGCAGGACACCGCGGCCGGTTTCGCCTTCGACCCGGCGACGGGGAAGTTCGACGCGGCCGCCACGCCGCTGAACTCGGCCGAGGGCTTCGGCCGGAAGTGGGTGCGGGAGTGGAACGCGCGCTTCACCCTGGAGGGCATCGGGCCTCACTGACTCCACGACTGACAGAAAAGCGGCGCCATGTAAAGATCGAGACTCGGCGAACCCTTCTTTCGGAATTGAGCAAGATCTGCTTCTGCCCTTCCCGAAGGTTTCGGGTCATCGTGAGGACGTGCATCCGACCCCCCGGCAACAGGAGCAGGTCCTCATGGTCAGACGATCCCGCGCGCTACTCGCCGCTTTCGCCCTCTCTGTGATCACCGTACTCGGGTTCGCCTTGCCCGCCCACGCGGTGACCTTAGAGCAGAAGCTCGCCGCTCTTTCCGGTTTCTCGCAGCCCACGGCCGCCAGCGCCTCGTCCTGGCGGGCGGCCTGGGAGAACCAGGCCGCGTGGGCCGACTACGCCTTCGACTGGTCGACCGACCTGTGCTCGAGCAGCCCGGACCAGCCGCTCGGCTTCGATTTCCGGATGCCGTGCAGAAGGCACGATTTCGGTTACCGCAACTACAAGGACGTGAGCCAGTTCCCGGCGAACAAGTCGCGCATCGATGACTCGTTCTACTACGACATGAAGCAGGTGTGCGCCAGGTACTCGGGTGTCTCCAAGTCCACCTGCAACGGCCTGGCCTGGACGTACTACCAGGCGGTCAAGGAGTTCGGGAACCTCAACGTCACCCAGGAGCAGATCCAGGAAGTGCAGCAGGAGGCGCAACTGAGCGCCCAGAACGCGGAGAGCGTCGAATCCTGACGACAAAAAGGCGGGGATGCCTTGGCATCCCCGCCTTTTCCGTGCGGTGCGCCGCCAGGGACTCGAACCCCGGACCCGCTGATCAAGAGTCGCTAGCTTTCATGCCAGCCGCTGCCTCATTGACCATCCGGTCTGTCGCGTCGTCGACACCAATGGGCTCTCTGGCCTTGCCCGACCAGGAGCATCTCCTGCGGTGCCGCATTAGACGAATCCGCGTGGATGAGAACGGCGGTATGGCCGCCGTCCAATCGGCCCAGCGGTAAGAACAACGGTGTAACTCCCGAGGACACACCTGATGAGTACTGTGATCCAGGCTCGACGGAGATCGTCGCCGACGGAGCCAGCGGGATTCCTGGTTCCCGCAACGCGTTGAAAGTCATCTGCCTTGCGCTCCTTCGCGCTGTTCGGCTGCGTACCGGGCTCGGTATCACCCCGCCCCTCCAGACCATCGAGAACGACCGGATCGAGGCGGCGACATCCGCAAGCCGGGACCTGCCCAAGGACCCAGAGAAGATCTCCATGCCTCGCCGCGGAAGGCTCCGGAGTCGGTAAGACCATGCGTGACCAGCCATGTCACGGGTAGTCACCGTCGGTAACGAGAGGAGACTGATCGTGGCTACCCAGAAGACGATGCCCGAGACGATGGGAGAGAGCGATGTCATCGACCTGCTGCTGGCGCAGCACGCGATGATCCGGGGCTTGTTCGACGAGGTCGAGCGGGCCACGCCGGACCAGCGGGGCGAGGCGTTCACTCGGCTGGTGCGGCTGCTGGCCGTGCATGAGACGGCCGAAGAAGAGATCGTCCATCCCTACGCCCGCCACAAGATCGACGGCGGCGACGCCGTCGTCGACGACCGCCTGGCCGAGGAGCACCACGCCAAGGAACTCCTGCAGCATATGGACGAGGCCGGAGCCGATGCCCCGGACTTCATCGAGAAGCTCGCCGTGTTGCGTGCCGCCGTCGAAGCTCATGCCCGCAACGAGGAGCGCTACGAGTTCAGCCAGCTGCGCGACCGCACCACCGAGGCCGAGCGCCGGAGCATGGCCATCGGCGTCAAAGCCGCGGAGGCGATGGCTCCCACCCACCCGCATCCGGGCACCGAGTCGGCGACCAAGAACGTGCTCATGGGAACTCCCATCGCGATGATGGACCGGGTTCGCGACGTGATCCGCCAGGCCATGGGCAAGCAGAGCTAACCCGGGACATGCCCGCCAGGCAGGACCGGACGAGCCGAGGCACGGGCCGGAAACGACCGGTGGCGCCGCGTATCAGTTGGCAGCAACGCCGACAGTTCACCTACCCCCTTGAGACACGCAGCACTAGCTCAATCGAGGAGGAGGGCGAGATCTTCTCGCTCTCCCCTCTCATCACAACGAGCGCACCGCCCCGCATCGATAATTCCCATGAACTCGTCCCGGAATCTCAGGTGTACGATTCCTCACTTCGAGCACTTGCTCAGTTCACCCGAACTTTCCGGCGTGGCGCCCGCGGCACAGCACCATTTCTGGAGCGCCGGGCACGGACACTACGTCGTGTTCCATCGGACTCGCTTCAGGATGGTGGAAATTGTCGGCGCCGAGGTGACCAGGAAAGACAGTCGCCGGCCCGGCGGTCATCTGGCGGGCCTCGCCGAGGCCATTTCCTCAAGGACAGCGATGGCTTTGCACAGGTGGCCGGCCTTGCTGGGGCTGCAGCGTAGATTGCAGCAGGAGTGGTCGTCGGTGGCGTTGTGCAGACAGCCGTAGCCGAGGTTGGGGCACTCGCGAGGGGTGCGGGGCCGATCCGGGTCGCGGAGCGGTTACGACCGGCCGTCGCCGGCCGTGCACGCGGTGGCCGCCACCGCAGCTGGAACGGCTGAATGTCCGCTCCGGCACCGTCGAGCCTCCAACAGATACTGAGCGAGATGGTCGCCGATGAACCTGGAGAAGACCCCTTTTCCGGAGATCGAGACCGATATGGAGGAGGTCGCGAGATGTTGCCGAGGCCCCACCCGAGCCGGCCCCATTCGGAGATTTCCCTTGCCGCCACGCACTCCACGGCAGGCCGCACAGCGCCACGGCCCGAAAGTCGCGTCAGCGTGGTCGTAGCCACACGCAACCGCCGAAACGAACTCGCCCGATCGCTGCCCCGCCATGAAGGTCCGGTCATCGTAGTCGACAACGGATCCACCGATGGAACCCCCGATTTCGTTCGCCGGAGTTTTCCTGACATCCACTTGATCGCGGTCGAAAGGAATCTGGGTGCAACGGCACGCAACCTCGGGGTTAAGCAGGCGGCGACGCCCTACGTGGCCTTCGCCGACGATGACTCCTGGTGGGCGCCGGGCTCGTTGCAGCGTGCCGCCGAGGTGTTGGACGCGCATCCCGAGGTGGCGGTCCTTGCCGCGCGCGTGCTGGTCGGCCCGGACGAGCAACTCGATCCGACCTGTACCACCATGGCCGCTGCCCCGCTCGGCACGGCTCCTGGCCTACCTGGCCCGGCCGTCCTGGGCTTTCTGGCCTGTGGCGCAGTGGTGCGGCGGGAGGCGTTCCTGGCGGCCGGGGGGTTCGATGAGGTGGTCTTCTTCCAGGGAGAGGAGGAACGCCTGGCGCTCGACCTTGCCGCGATGGGCTGGGGACTAGCCTACGTCGAGAAGATCGTCGCCCACCATCACCCGTCGTCGGTCCGGAACCCGAGCCGTCGGCAGACACTTGCCGCGCGCAACGCGGTGCTCACGGCAGTGTTGCGCAGGCCATGGCCGATTGTGGCCCGGACGGTGCTCGCCGCCGCACGCGGCGGC
>NZ_JBSFTC010000417.1:0-7741 GCF_053590415.1 Nonomuraea sp. NPDC003201 | reverse complement strand
GGCCGCCGCCTCCCTGCGCCACGTGGCGGCCTCCAAGGGCGAGCGCTGGCTGTGCTGCCTGCCCGTCGCCCACATCGCCGGCCTCCAGGTCCTGGTACGCGCCCTGCTGTCGGAGAGCGAGCCGATCATCCACGCCCGGTTCGACCCGGACGAGGTGCTCGGCTCGGGGGCCGACCACGTCTCCCTCGTCCCCACCCAGCTCCACCGGCTGGTCGAGCTGGGGGCGGACCTGTCGGTGTTCCGCACGATCGTGCTCGGCGGAGCCGCGCCCCGGCCGGGGCTGCTGGAGCAGGCGCGGGAGCTCGGCGCCCGGATCGTGACGACGTACGGGATGAGCGAGACGTGCGGCGGCTGCGTCTACGACGGCCGGCCCCTTCACAACGTGGAGGTCAAGATCGGCGAGGACGGGCTGATCAGGATCGCCGGCGCGGTGCTGTTCTCCGGCTACCGCTTCGGCGCCGCCGACCCGTTCGACGGCGACTGGTTCCGCACCTCCGACCTGGGCGAAATGGCCGGCGGCCGGCTGCGCGTGCTGGGCCGGGCCGACGACGTGATCAACACCGGCGGCGAGAAGGTGGTGGCCGCCGCCGTGGCCCAGGTGCTCGGCACCCACCCGGAGGTGGCCGATGTGGCCGTGATCGGCACGCCCGACGCCGAGTGGGGCGAACTGGTCACCGCCATCGTGGTGCTCGCCAATCCCGACACGCCACTCACGCTTCCTCAATTGAGGGCGTTCTGCCGCGATAGGCTTCCCCCTCATGCCGCCCCGCGCAGCCTGCGCCTGGTGCCCCAGCTGCCGCTGCTGCCGAACGGGAAGACCGACTTCGTCCGGCTCCGGGCAGGAACCTGATGAGTTGCGGCTGCGTCTTAGTTGGGGAGAGGGAGGGAGCCTTCATGGATCAGACCCGCAAGATGTGGGCATCCGCGGCCGTCGTCGGCGTCATCGTCGTCGGAGGCGCCTCAGTCGCGGCGGCCGCCTCGGCGGGCAAGCTCGACCAGGTCGCGAAGGAGACCCGAGCCGTGGTGGAGAAGGCACCGCCGACGTCGAGCCCGACGCCCACGACCAGCGACGACGGCATCGTGGTCTCCCGCGATGTCAACCCCGACCCCGACGCGGTCGTCGACTACTGGACGGACCAGCGTCTGCAGGACGCCCAGCCGATGCCCATGCCCGAGGTGTCGGCCGGGGAGATCAAGATCCGGGAATAGGACTGACGGGAGGGGCGGTTCGTCTATCGGGCGATCCGCCCCTTTTTCGTCCCACCGGGAACAAATGACAGCGATTGGCGTTATTGATACTGGTGCGCCGTGCGGACCGAAGCCGCCCCACCACAACCTGCCTGATCGCTTCGACTCCGTACGGAGGAGGTGTCCTCATGCCCAGAACCGCCGTAGCGACCCCATCTGCGACTCTCGACCAACTCATTGAACGAGGGCGAGCCCAGGGTCACCTTTCTCTCGCGGAGCTGCGTGACGCGTTCGCCGACGCCGGCATCAGCCCTTCCGAAGGCCGCACGATCCTGCGCGAGCTCTCGGAGAGCGGTGTGAGCCTGGCCGCCGAGAACGAGCCGTCTCTCAGCAAGACCGCCCCGAAGAAGGCCCCCAGGAAGCCCGCGCGTGCAAAGACTACCGGCCGCAAGGTGGCGGAGGCAAAAACCGCCCCGTCCAGGAACGGCACGGTAAAAACCGCCCCGGCCAACTCCACCGAGGCGGCCGCCAAGGCCGTGACCCGGTCCGAGCCCAAGCCGGAGCACGAGGAGGACGTGCCGGAGGACCTCGAGCTGAGCGCCGAGGACTCCGAGATCGAGAACGAGCAGATCGACCTGGACGACACCCAGTCGGCCATGGGCGACTCCGTGCACACCTACCTCAAGTCCATCGGCCGCCGCACGCTGCTCACCGCGGCGCAGGAGGTCGAGCTGGCCCGGCGGATCGAGGCGGGCCTGTACGCCGAGTACAAGCTGGAGACCGAGCCCGACCTGTCCGTCTCCGCCCAGGATGACCTCCTCCTGGTGATCGAGGACGGCAAGCGGGCCAAGGACCACATGCTGGAGGCCAACCTCCGGCTCGTGGTGTCGGTCGCCAAGAAGTACACCGACCGCGGCATGTCGCTGCTGGACGTGGTCCAGGAGGGCAACCTGGGGCTGATCAGGGCCGTGGAGAAGTTCGACTACACCAAGGGCTTCAAGTTCTCCACGTACGCCATGTGGTGGATCAGGCAGGCCATCCAGCGTGGTTTCGCCGACTCGGCCCGTACGATCCGCCTGCCGGTGCACGTGCTGGAGATGCTGTCCAAGCTGTCGCGCATCGAGCGTGACATGCACCAGCGCCTGGGGCGCGAGCCCACGCCCGAGGAGCTGGCCGTCGAGCTGGACAAGACGCCCGACCAGATCGAGGAGCTGCTGCGCACCAGCCGCCAGCCGATCTCGCTCAACGCCACGATCGGCGAGGACGGGGAGACCACGATCGGCGACCTCATCGAGGACGTGGACTCGCCCGAGGCTTCGGAGATCGTCGACCGTCAGCTGCTGGGCGACCAGCTGCGCGGCGTGCTCGACAACCTCTCGCCCCGGGAGGCGAGGATCATGGCGCTCCGCTTCGGCCTGGTGGACGGCAAGCCCCACACGCTGGACGAGATCGGCAAGCACCTGGGGCTGACCCGGGAGCGGATCCGCCAGCTGGAGAAGGAGTCGCTCTCCAAGCTCCGCCACCCCAGCAACACCCGTCCGCTGCTGGACTGGGCGAGCTGAAAACCGAAGCCCCGGCACAACGAGGGAGGCTGTGCCGGGGCTTCTTCATGCCCGTGGGTCTTATGCCCGTGAGATGGGCAAGGCGTCAGAGGGTCGCGGGCACCGGGCGCGGCACGCGCGGGATCCCCCACATCCGGTTGTCCTCGCGCAGCGTGCGCAGCCGGTCGACCTCGGCCGTCCACATCGACCCGGCGGGCGTCGCCTTGGCCTTGCGGCGCGCGATCCGGTCGTCGTAGGCCTTCACCCCGAACGTGGCCCGCTGCCCCGCCTCGGCGGCGCGCAGGGCGTCGGTCAGCGCGCGGTCGAAGGCCCGCCCGGCTGCCATCAGCTCGATCTCATCGGCCGCCGCGGCCCGCAGCACACGCAGCGTCTCCTCGGCTTCTCGGGCCTTGTCGAGCAACTCGGGGAAGCTCTTGGAGATCTCCTGGTCCGCGTGGTAGCGAACCTCGGCCTCCCGGCTCACCCGCGGACGGAAAAACGCCATCGACCCTGCCCTTTCACACAGCCGGCACTCGTTCAACCGCCAAGAGTACGCCGTCGTACGACACAGCGGGAAATCGACCCGGCGCGACCGGCTTTACGAAGTAAGATGATCTCCATGCCCGCCAAGAGACCGCCGGTCCCGCTCTCCCGCGAGCGCATCATCGAGGCCGCACTCCACATCGCCGACAGCCAGGGCCTGCGCCGGCTCACCATGCGCCGTCTGGGCGACGCCCTGGAGGTGGAGGCCATGGCCATCTACCACCACCTGCCCAGGGGCAAGGAGGCGCTGATGGACGCCCTGGCCGAGCACGTCACCGCGGTCCGCGTCGAGCAGGCGGCCACCTGGCAGGAGACGGCCAAGGCCTGGTGCCGGGCGGGGCGGGAGCTGCTGCGCGAGCATCCGGGCGTGCTGGCGCTGGCCCTGACCAAGCCTCCCAAGGGCGCCACGGCCATCGCCATCAGGGACCAGACCGAGCAGCTCGCCGACGGCGGGCTGCCCGACGCGGCGGAGGCCGTACGGGCGCTGAGAGCCTTCGTCTTCGGGAGCGTGGCCGTCGAGGTACAGCAGTCGGGCTGGGCCGATCCTGAGGTTGATGAATGGGTCAGGCGGGACGAAAGGGCTGATATCGATTTCGAGCGCGGACTCGACGCTCTGCTCAAGGGATTGCAAACGTAGTGCGCGTGTCGCGCTTGGACCGTTATCCTGCATACGGCACGCTGTGTCGAAGGTCACACGAACGGGGATCCCTTCTGTAACAGTCCTGATGGACTATGTCCGGGAGTGTGACATCCGTCGCACACTTGCCAGAACAATTACCCGAGCCGGCTCCCGCCCCTCCCAACGGGAGCATCCCACGAGATATCGGAGGCACGCCGATGTGCCCGCACGACCCGGCCTGTCCGGATGCCGAGGCGCCCGACCGCGAGAAGGCACGCACTCTCGCCTGCCACCCCGAACAGGGGTGGAGCCTGCTCTGCAACGGTGTCGTCCTGTTCGAGGACACCGGGGAGCTGCTGCCCAGCGGCGCCGCCATCGCACCACACCGACCCGTGGTCGGCGCGGCGTGAACTAGGCGTAGTGGGCTATCCACTCCGCCACGACCTCGCCCACTCGGGCGGGGTCCTTCTTGAGGTCGTGTCCCTCCCCCGGCAGCACCACCAGGCGTGCCGCGTCAGCGGCGTCCGGCACGCCGAACGGATCCCGGTCCCCGTTGACCACCAGCACGTCCACCCCGGCGCCGCGTAGCTCGTCGGCCCTGGAGCGTTCCGGCTTCCCGGGCGGGTGCAGCGGAAAGGCCAGCGCCACCACGGCCGCCGCGCCGACCGCCCCGGCCGTACGGCAGGCGACCCGCGCCCCGTTGCTCCGCCCTCCCTGCACCAGCGGCAGCCCCGGCCAGAGCGTACGCACCTCCTTGAGGACGATCTCCCACGCCTCGTCCTGTTTGACCGCCGACCCCGGCGCCCGCGCCCCCGCCACCCTGAACGCCTGCGTCACCCTGGCCACGACGGCCCCGGCCTCGATGGCGGCGTCCCGTACGGCGAGCAGGTCGGGAGCGTCCACTCCCCCGGCCGAACCGTGGGTGAGCACCAGCAGCAGCCGCGGGTCCGCCACCTCGTCCACCTGGACGAGCGCGGGCCCTCGCGGGGTCATGACCTCCATGCCAGCACCGTACCTGGGGAGGATCGCGCCCTAGCCCTCAGGTTGGATGACGGCGTGGCGTCGGCGATGGATGATTGCTGTCATGCCAGATAAGCGCCCCATCCGGGATGATCTCCAGGCCACCCTGGACGCCCGCCGGGACCTCGGTCCCGAGTACGAAGCCGCGCTCGTCGAGTCGTTCGTGGAGCGGCTCGACGCCACGATCTCCGCCCGCGTACGTTCCGAGCTGGATCACCACGGCGCCACTCCGCACCGGCAGAAGAGCCCTCCTGGCGCGGCGATGATCCCGATCGCGCTGGGCTCGATGGGCATCGGCATCCCCTTGACGGCCATCGCGGCCGGCAACGCGGGGCTGGTGGGGCTGACGATCACGTGGATCGCGATCGTGGTCATCAACGTGGCCTCGGCCGCGGCCATCATGCGCCGCAACTGACCTCGGCGCAAACGCGGCGGAGGCCTACGGGAGCGCCCCCGCCCTTTCCCCTGCCCGGACGCCTCGGTCCGGTCAGGGGCGCCAAACGGGCGCAGCAGTCAGGTGTGCGTCAGGGGGGCCACAGCCCGCCAGCGCGTCAGGCGTCGCGGTGGTAGCGGAGGCGGACCTCGGCGGCGAGGGTCTCGTCCTCGTGCTCCAGCCCGTACGACCACACCCGCCCCGCGTCGTCGGCGCGCCCCCGCAGCGGCAGCGTCCGGGCCAGGAGCTCGATGGCCAGGGCGCTGGTCTGCGGGTCCGCCCCGTACTCGACGGTCTCGGCGAACTCCGCGCAGGCCAGCTCCAGATGCGTGATCCCGAGCTGGACCCGCAGCCCCGGCACCTCCTCTGCCGGGGCGTCCTCCAGCGCCTCCAGGAGCACGTCGGCCGCCGCCCCCGGCTCCCCGTGCTCCAGCAGCAGGTCGGCCAGCTCCTGGGCCGCCCGCGCGCCGACACCCGGGTCGCCGCCCTCCATCGCGGCCCGCAGCTCCTTCTCGGCCTCGTCCAGGTCTCCGGCGGCCGTCGCCAGCCGGGCCAGCGCGAGGTGGGCCAGCGGCACATATGCGGCCGTTCCGACCCCCAGGACGGCCTGCCAGGCGGCCCTGGCCTGCTCGGCGCGGCCCTCCCGTTCGAACCCCTGGGCCAGGTGGCAGGCGGCCTGGGCGGCGTACTCGGGGTGCCCGGTGGCCAGCGCGGTCCTGGCGGCGGCCCTGGCGGCCTCCACGTCGCCGCGCTCCTCCAGCACCACGGCGAGCCCCACCGCGGCCTGGGCCCGGTCCGGGCCGTGGGGGTCGGCGGCCAGCTCGGCGAGGATGGCGGCGGCGCCGTCGAGATCACCGCGTTCGGCCAGGCGGCGGGCGGCGTCGAGGGGCGGGGTCTCCAGCTCTGAGGACGTCAAGAGAGCTCCTTCTGGCGACGGTCGCACCGAGCCTAACCATTTCTGTCGATCATGTCTGCTCAGTTGACGCGGAAGGACTGACCGGCTTCGGACCCCTGCGCAGCAGCAGGCGTACGGTCCTGATCATGACCAGCCCGAACGCCAGCTGGAACACCGCCTGCCCCACCACCAGCGGCCCCTCGGCCAGCACGACCGACACGCCGCAGGCCACCCCGGCGGCCACCTGTAAGCCGACCAGCATCGCCCCGGCGGACGCCCACGACACCATGCGCACCGCCAGCACCAGCTCGTGCAGGAACAACGCCGCCCCGAACGACCTGTGAACCCAGTGCACGCCGCTCCCGAGGGTGTAAGGCGTGAGCAGGATCCCCACCAGCAGCACCGCGAACGAGTCCCCGGCCACCGCCACGAACCGCGGCGCGGGGAGGGCGGGCGCGGCGGCCCGCAGCGCTCTCCTGGTGTAGAGGGCCGCGCCGAGGAACCCGACGGCGTACGGGACGACCGTGCGCCAGTGGACGCCGAAGTCGCTCATCCCGCAGTTGAAGGAGAGGCACCGGGCATGATCACCAGGCAGACGGTCAGCCCGGATAACAGGCACACCTGCCCCCTGACCAGGTCGCCCACCGCGCCGTCGCCCATCACCGGCCTCCCAGCCGATGATCCCACGCCAACCCGACCCCCGCGATGCCCCCCACGGGGTGACGGACGCCCGCCAGGGGGGCCCGTGGTCGGCGCGGGCGCGGTGGTGAAGCCGCGCCCGCGGTGAGCTCCTAGTCCTCGTACGCCTCCAGCGGCGGGCAGGAGCAGACCAGGTTGCGGTCCCCGTAGGCCTGGTCGATCCGGCGCACCGGCACCCAGTACTTCCCGTCCCGCACCGACGGCAGCGGATAGGCGGCCTCGCCGCGCGTGTACGGGTGGGTCCACTCGTCGGCGCTGACCGACTCGGCCGTGTGGGGCGCGTTCCGCAGCGGGTTGTCCGCCGGGTCGTAGGCCCCCGACGCCACCTTGTCGATCTCGCCGCGGATGGCGATCAGCGCGTCCACGAACCGGTCGAGCTCCCCGAGGTCCTCGCTCTCGGTCGGCTCGATCATCAGCGTCCCCGCCACGGGGAACGACATGGTCGGCGCGTGGAAGCCGTAGTCGATGAGCCGCTTGGCCACGTCGTCCACGGTGACCCCGGTCTCCTTGGTGATCTGCCGCAGGTCGACGATGCACTCGTGGGCCACCAGCCCGCCGCGCCCCGTGTAGAGCACGGGGTAGTGCGGGGCGAGCCGCCTGGCCAGGTAGTTGGCCGACAGGATCGCCTGCTCGGTGGCCGCCGTGAGGCCCTCGGAGCCCATCATCCTGATGTACGCCCACGAGATCGGCAGGATCCCGGCCGAGCCGTACGGGGCCGCCGAGACGGGACCCACCGGCGTGCCGTCGTGCAGCGGGTGGCCGGGCAGGAAGGCCGCCAGGTGGCCGCGGACCGCGACGGGGCC
>NZ_JBSFTC010000416.1:0-7767 GCF_053590415.1 Nonomuraea sp. NPDC003201 | reverse complement strand
GCCCCGCCCAGCGCCCACGCCCGCGCGCCGCCGCGCAGCCCCTGCGCCACCCACACCAGCAGGTCGTCGTCACCGCACGCGGCGCGCACCTCGGCGTCGTCGCGTAACTCCCGTATCGCCACAGCTCGTTACAGGATGGCGCCGGGCCGGTAGGCCGCCGCCTCCGGGTGCGCCGTCACGACCTCGCCCACCTGCCGGGCCACGGCCTCCACCTGATCGGCGGCCGCGCCGGTGAACGACACCTGGTCGGCCAGCAGCGCCTCCAGCCGGGCCCGGTCCAGCGGGAAGCGGGTGTCGGCCGCCAGCAGGTCGAGCAGCTCGTTGCCGGCGCCGCGCGAGCGCATCGCCAGCGCCGCCCCCACCGCGTGCTCCTTGATCAGCTCGTGCGCGCTCTCCCGGCCCACCCCGGCCCGCACCGCCGCCATGAGCATCTTCGTCGTGGCCAGGAACGGCAGGTAGCGGTCCAGCTCGGCGGCGATGACCGCCGGGAAGGCGCCGAACTCGTCCAGCACCGTCAGCATCGTCTCCACCAGCCCGTCGAAGGCGAAGAACGCGTCCGGCAGCGCCACCCGGCGCACCACCGAGCACGACACGTCGCCCTCGTTCCACTGGTCGCCCGCCAGCTCGCCCGCCATCGAGGCGTAACCGCGCAGCACCACGGCCAGGCCGTTGACGCGCTCGCAGGAGCGGGTGTTCATCTTGTGGGGCATCGCCGACGAGCCGACCTGCCCCTCCTTGAACCCCTCGGTGACCAGCTCGTGCCCGGCCATCAGCCGGATCGTCTTGGCCAGCGACGACGGCGCCGCCGCCAGCTGCACCAGCGCCGTCACCACCTCGAAGTCCAGCGAACGCGGATAAACCTGCCCCACGCTGGTGAAGCGGTGCGCGAACCCCAGGTGCGCGGCCACCTTCTCCTCCAGCTCGGCCAGCTTGCCCAGGTCGCCGCCCAGAAGATCGAGCATGTCCTGCGCGGTGCCCACCGGCCCCTTGATCCCGCGCAGCGGGTAGCGGCCGATCAGCTCCTCCAGCCGCCGGTAGGCCACCAGCAGCTCATCGGCCGCCGACGCGAAACGCTTGCCCAGCGTGGTCGCCTGCGCCGCCACGTTGTGCGAACGCCCGGCGACCACCGTGGCCTTGTGCTCCTCGGCCAGCGACGCCAGGCGCGCCAGCAACGCCACCACCCGGTCACGCACCAGCAGCAGGCTGTCGCGGATCTGCAGCTGCTCGACGTTCTCGGTCAGGTCACGCGAGGTCATCCCCTTGTGCACCTGCTCGTGCCCGGCCAGCGCGTTGAACTCCTCGATGCGCGCCTTCACGTCGTGCCGCGTCACCCGCTCACGCGCCGCGATCGACTCGACGTCGACCTGGTCGACGACCTTCTCGTAGTCGTCGACCGCGCCCTGCGGGACCGTCACCCCCAGCTCGGCCTGCGCCCGAAACACCGCCAGCCACAACCGCCGCTCAGCGATGATCTTGTACTCGGGGGACCACAGGCGGGCCAGGTCCGGCGAGGCATAACGCGAGGCCAGGACATTCGGGATACGCGGCTTGGACGTCACGTCGGACAAGTCTATTCACCCGCCCGCGCCCGCACGGCACCAGGCCACGCGAGCACCGGGCGTCACAGGCGCGATCACGCCCCGACGTAGGCCGCCAGGTGCTCACCGGTGAGGGTGGAGCGGGCCGCGACGAGATCGGCGGGCGTCCCCTCGAACACGATCCGGCCACCGTCATGACCGGCACCCGGGCCGAGATCGATGATCCAGTCGGCGTGCGCCATGACCGCCTGGTGGTGCTCGATGACGATGACCGACTTGCCGGAGTCGACCAGCCGGTCCAGCAGGCCGAGCAACTGCTCGACGTCCGCCAGGTGCAGACCGGTCGTCGGCTCGTCCAGGACGTACACGCCGCCCTTGTCGGCCATGCGGGTGGCCAGCTTGAGCCGCTGCCGCTCGCCACCGGACAATGTGGTGAGCGGCTGGCCGAGGCTCACGTAGCCGAGCCCGACATCGGCGAGCCGCCCGAGGATGGCGTGCGCGGCCGGCGTACGCGCCTCACCGGCGCCGAAGAACTCCTCCGCCTCGGCCACCGGCATCGCCAGCACCTCGCTGATGTCGCGGCCGCCGAGGCGGTGCTCCAGCACCGAGGCCTGGAACCGCTTGCCGTCGCACTCCTCGCACACCGTGGAGACGCCCGCCATCATCGCCAGATCGGTGAAGATGACACCGGCGCCGTTGCAGGCGGGGCAGGCGCCCTCGGAGTTGGCGCTGAACAGCGCCGGCTTCACCCCGTTGGCCTTCGCGAACGCCTTGCGGATCGGGTCGAGCAGCCCGGTGTAGGTCGCCGGGTTGCTGCGCCGCGAGCCACGGATCGCACCCTGGTCGATCGACACCACGCCCGCACCGGCCGGGATCGACCCGTGCACCAGCGAACTCTTGCCCGAGCCGGCGACACCGGTGACGACGGCCAGCACCCCGAGGGGGATGTCGACGTCGACCTCGCGCAGGTTGTTCGCGCTCGCGCCGCGGATCTCCAGCGTGCCGGTGGGCTTGCGCACGCTCTCCTTGAGGGCGGCCCGGTCGTCGAGGTGGCGGCCGGTGACGGTGCCGCTGGCCCGCAACCCCTCGACGGTGCCCTCGAAGCAGACGGTGCCGCCCGCCGTACCGGCGCCGGGGCCCAGGTCGACCACGTGGTCGGCGATCGCGATCGCCTCCGGCTTGTGCTCCACGACGAGCACCGTGTTGCCCTTGTCGCGCAGCCGGCGCAGCAGGTCGTTCATCCGCTGGATGTCATGGGGGTGCAGGCCGACGGTGGGCTCGTCGAAGACGTAGGTGGTGTCGGTGAGCGAGGAGCCGAGGTGGCGGATCATCTTGACCCGCTGCGCCTCGCCGCCCGACAGCGTGCCCGCCGGCCGCTCCAGCGACAGGTAGCCCAGCCCGATCTCCACGAACGACTCCAGCGTGCGCAACAGCGTCGCCAGCAGCGGCGCCACCGACGGCTCCTCGAGGCCGCGAATCCATTCGGCCAGGTCGCTGATCTGCATCCGGCACGCGTCGGCGATGTTGACCCCGTCGATCCGCGAGGAGCGGGCCGCCTCGCTGAGCCGGGTGCCGTCGCACTCGGGGCAGGTGGTGAAGGTCACCGCCCGGTCCACGAACTCCCGGATGTGCGGCTGCATCGCCTCCCGGTCCTTGGACAGGAACGACTTCTGGATCTTGGGGATCAGCCCCTCGAAGGTGAGGTTCACCCCCTCGACCTTCACCTTGGTCGGCTCCCGGTAGAGGAAGTCCTGCATCTCCTTCTTGGTGAAGTCGCGGATCGGCTTGTCCGGGTCGAGCAGGCCGGACTCGGCGTAGACCCGCACGGTGAAGAAGCTGTCGGACTTCCAGCCCGGGATGGTGAACGCGCCCTCGGCCAGCGACTTGGAGTCGTCGTAGAGCTGGGTGAGGTCGATGTCGGAGACCGCGCCCCGCCCTTCGCAGCGCGTGCACATGCCGCCGGTGCGGGTGAAGGTCTGCACCTCCGTCCTCTTGGCGCCGCGCTCGACGGTGATCGCGCCGCTCGCCCGTACCGAGGGGACGTTGAAGGAGAAGGCGTTGGGCGAGCCGATGTGCGGCCGGCCGAGCCGGCTGAACAGGATGCGCAGCATCGCGTTGGCGTCGGTGGCGGTGCCGACCGTGGAGCGGGGGTCGGCGCCCATGCGCTGCTGGTCGACGATGATCGCGGTGGTCAGCCCGTCCAGCACGTCGACCTCGGGCCGCGCCAGCGTCGGCATGAAGCCCTGCACGAACGTGCTGTACGTCTCGTTGATCATCCGCTGCGACTCCGCGGCGATCGTGTTGAACACCAGCGAGCTCTTGCCCGAGCCGGAGACCCCGGTGAACACCGTCAGCCGGCGCTTCGGGATCTCGATGCTGACGTCCTTGAGGTTGTTCTCGCGCGCGCCGTGCACGCGGATCAGATCGTGGCTGTCGGCAACGTTCGGCGCAGGCGACTGCGGGTCAGTCCTCGTGGCCTTGCTCATCGTCTCTCCATCTCTTGGGCAGGACCGCCTGGCGCGGTCTCCGTCGGCGTCGCCTGGTTCGAGCATTATGTCTGGTTTTTGGTGTCAGTACGGTCGGCGAGGACCGCCGCTCACTGGTCCTGAAGCAGCCCCAGCACGTTGCCATCGGGGTCGGTGACGGTGGCCACCAGACGGCCGCCGCCGACGTCGCGCACGGGGTCCTTCACGGTGGCACCGGCAGCGGTCACCTCGGCCAGCTTCGCCTCGATGTCCGGCACGTGCCAGTAGGCCACCGGCGAGGTCATCGCCTGCGGCCCACCGGCCGGCACCAGCCCGATGTGCTGGCCCGCGGCCTCGAAGCCGACATAGTAGGGCCCGTCGGCCACCGGCTCGACACCCAGCAGCGCCGCGTACACCGCCTTGGCCTTCGCCAGGTCCGCCACCGGATGCAGCACCGTCTTGATCCCCTGGGTGGAAGAGTCGCTCATGGTTCACTCCTGTTCGAAAAGGTGAGGTCTGCGCTGGTCACGCTAGCCGCACCGTACCGATGCGCGCTTCTCCATTCCTGACCGGTCGCACCCGGATCCTGTGAGAAACTGACCAGGTGAGACGGCAGGACCTCGACGATCTCGTCCGGCTGCGGCGGGCCCGCGACCGGATGGACCGCGACTACGCCGAGCCCCTCGACGTCCCGGCGCTGGCGCGTGACGCCCTGATGTCGTCGGGCCACTTCTCCCGCAGCTTCCGCGCCGCTTTCGGCGAGACGCCCTACAGTTACCTGATGACCCGCCGCATCGAGCGCGCCAAAGCACTGCTGCGGCGCGGCGACCTCTCCGTCACCGAGGTCTGCTTCGCGGTGGGCTGTACGTCGCTCGGGTCGTTCAGCACCCGATTCACCCAGCTGGTCGGCGAGAGCCCCAGCGCCTACCGGGCCCGCGACCACGACCGCGCCGCCGACATCCCCGCCTGCATGGCCAAGATCTACACGCGACCGGTCAGGAACGGAGAAGCGGGCCCGTCCGCCCGCCCATAGGCTGAAGCGCATGGACATCAAGCTCTCCACCTGCTTCATCGCCGTCGACGACCACGACAAGGCGCTCGCCTTCTACCGCGACGTCCTCGGTCTGGAGGTACGCAACGACGTCGGCTACGAGGGAATGCGCTGGGTGACCATCGGGTCACCCTCCCAGCCGGACGTGGACATCGTCCTCGAACCACCACTCGCCGACCCCAACGCCTCACCGGCCGACAAACAGGCCATGGCCGAGCTGATGGCCAAAGGCCTGCTGCGCGGCATCATCTTCACCACGGACGACTGCGACGCCACCTTCGAGCGCATCAGCGCCGCGGGCGGCGAGGTGCTGCAGGAGCCGATGGACCAGTTCTACGGCGTCCGCGACTGCGCCTTCCGCGACCCCGCCGGCAACATGCTGCGCTTCAACCAGACCCTCGCCAAGTAAGCCCCGACGTCGGAGCTTTGGGGTTGTTCTGGCGCGGGTGGTCGCCCACAGCCCCACCCCTTTACAATGTAGATTCGTAAGCTGGATAGCATGATAGGCGCATGACAAGCGACGACACCCCCCTGGACGGGGCCGCCGCATGGCGGGCCCTGACGCCGCTGATGGACCTGATGACCCCGATGGCACTCCGCGTGGCCGTGACCCTGCGGCTGCCCGACCTGGTGGACGAGCACGGCTCCGGCCTCGACGACCTGGCCGCCCGCGCCGGCGCCGACCCCGACGCGCTGGGCCGGGTGCTGCGCCACCTCGTCGGCCGCGGCGTGTTCGCCGAACCCCGGCCCGGCACGTTCGCGGTGAACGAGACCGCCGCCCTGCTGCGCCGCGACCACCCGTCCGCCGCGTGGCGGTGGCTGGACCTGGACGGGTTCGGCGGCCGGATGGACCTGGCCTTCACCGGCCTGCAGGACACGGTGCGGACCGGCCTGCCGGCCTGGCCGGCGGTGTTCGGGGCGCCGTTCTGGGACCACCTCGACGCCGACCCCGAGCTGAGCGCGTCCTTCGACGCGACGATGGCGGTCAACGCCGCGGGCCGCGAGCTGGCGGAGGGCTACGACTGGCCGGCGCTGGGCCGGGTGGCCGACGTCGGCGGCGGCACCGGCAAGCTGCTGGCCGAACTGCTGCTGCGCCACGACGGCCTGCGCGGGCTGCTGATCGACCTGCCGGACACCGTCTCACGCGGGCAGCGCTACCTGGCCGAGAACGGGCTGGCGGACCGGTGCGAGACGGTCGGGCGCAGCTTCTTCGACGAACTGCCCACCGGCGCCGACGCGTACGTGCTCAACCGCGTGCTGCACGACTGGGCCGACGCCGAGGCGACCGCCATCCTGCGCCGCTGCGCCGGCGCCGCGGGCCCGCACGGGCGGGTGCTGATCCTCGAGTCGCCCAGCACCTCGGAGGTCGATCCGGCCATGTTCGCGGAGATGAACCTGCGGATGCTGGTCCTGACCGGCGGCCGGGAACGGACCGTCGACGACTACCGGACGCTGGCCGCGGCCGCCGAACTGCGGGTCGCCGCCGTGCACGACATCCCACCGTGGCACACCGTCATCGAGTGCGTCCCCGCCACCTGACGATCCTCGCGCGCGGCCCGGAATTGTCGGTGGCCTGTGCCAGAGTGGGCGCCATGCTCGCGATCACGGTGCCGACGGAGAACGGACAGCGGCACCTCCGGGCCACCGCGCAGGACCTCGCCGGCCTCGTTGGCCAGGCCGGCCCGGAAGCCGCCGGGCCCCTTGGCGGAGGCGGTGTTCAGGCGCGCTTCGGTTCGTAGTGCAGCGCGGTGATCCCGCAGTCGAACGGCCGGGCCGCGACCAGACGGAGCCGCTTGTAGTCGCCGGCGTCGCCGAACACCGGCATTCCGGCGCCGATGGCGACCGGGTTGACGAACAGGTGGAGCTCGTCGAGCAGCCCCTGGGCGATCAGGCTCGACACGAGCGTGCCGCCACCGTAGGCGATCATGTCGCCGCCCGGCCGGGCCTTGAGCCCGTTGACGATCTCGGCGAGGTCGCCGCCCGCGACCACGGCGTTCTCCCAGGGTGACTCGGTGAGGGTGTTGGAGATGACGATCTTGGGCGTGTCGTTCATCTTGTCGATGGACTTCTGGTCCTCACCCTCGGGCCCGGCCGCCCACGCCGGGATGAACCCCTCGGCGAGCCTGCGGCCCAGCACGATGCAGTCGACGGGGTCGGTGAGCGCGTCGATGTAGGCGTTGATGTCGTCGGTCCACGGGAAGTTCAGCCAGTCCATCTCGCCCTTCGGGCCGGCCATGTAGCCGTCGACGGTCATCTGGACCTGGAGTTTGAACGTGCGCACGAGGTGCTTCCTTCCGGGCCGAGGGGTGGTGATCCAGAGCGTAGCGGCGCGCCCGTACGGCCCGCTCGAGATTCCCTCCGCTCAGACCAGGCACCCGTCCTGGCCGTGGTCGTGGAGCCCGGCCACGCCTTCCACGATGCGCCGGTAGTCGGGGCACTGGGTGAAGTCGTCGGCCGTGCACCGCATGAGGTGCTCGATCAGCGCCTTGGACGCCGCGAGCTCCCGCTGACGTTCCTCCAGCTCGGCGTGATGGCGCTGGAGGAGCGCCTGGCGTTCGGCCAGGCCGTAGGCGCCGAGCATCTCCCGGATCTGCTCCAGGCTCATCCCGCCCGCCTTCGCGCGGATGATCGTCAGGACGCGGACGACGTGGTCGCGGGTGTAGCGGCGGCGGCCGCTCACCCGGGCGGCCGCGGTCAGCCGGCGCAGAGCCGC
>NZ_JBSFTC010000415.1:0-7831 GCF_053590415.1 Nonomuraea sp. NPDC003201 | reverse complement strand
CGACCCCGCGTGGGCGCCCGGCGCGCTGGCGCTGCTGGGCGACGGGCTGGTGCGGCTGTTCGAGGCCACGGGGGAGCTGGAGGTCGTCGACGACGCCGTGCACGTGCTGTTCAGGGCGGCGCTGGCCGAGCCGGCGTACGTGGACGAGCTGGGTACGGCGCTCGGGCTGGCGGCGTTCGGCGACGAGGAGCTGGCCGGGGCGTACGTGACGGCCGCGGAGGCGCCGCCGGCCGGCCAGGACCGGTCGCAGGCGCTGCTGGCGCTGGTGGAGCTCACGTGGGCGCGCTCGACCGGGTCGTACGCCGACCGCGACCTGCTGGCCTTCATCCGGGCCGGGCAGTGCGCGCTGGACTTCTGGCACGAGAAGTGGGCCCATCCCGGCGTGCTGGCGCCGTACGCGGCCGGGCTGGTCGAGTGGTTCGTCGTCACGGGGGACGAGCGCTCGCTCGAGGCCGGGACGGAGATGCTGGAGGCCCTGCACATCACGCCCGGCGAGACGGCGCGCGGGCTCGGCGCCGACCCCGTCGTGCGGCTCGGGCTGCTGGGAGACCGCCGCTGGAACCGGTACGGCGTCACCGGCGACTCCGACGACCTGGAGACCGCCATCGAGGTCATGCGCGAGGCGGCCGGCCAGGCTCCGCGCGGGCACCCCGACCGCGCCAGGCTGCTCGCCAACCTGGCGAACGCGCTGCTCAGGCGGGCCGTCGTGACCGGCGGGGACCCCGCGGAGCCGATCACGGCCGCGCGTGCCGCGCTCGCGGCCCACGGGGAGCGGGACCCGGCCAGGCCCAGGGTCCTGATGCTGCTGGGCCAGGCGCTCAAGCTCGACCTCGACGGCGGGCACGCCGACGAGGCGATCGCCGCGTTACGCGAGGCCCTGGCGGCCGGTGAGCGGCTGTCGCCGCGGGCGGAGGCGTACGGGCTCGTCTCGGAGGTGCTGCGCTGGCGGGCCGCGCACTCGGGACGGGTGGAGGACCTGAACGAGGCGGTGGCGTCCGCGCGCCAGGGCCTGGAGGTGGCCGTGAAGTCCGCCCAGGACCCGGCGCCCGCGCAGCGGGTGCTGTGCGGGGCGCTGCTGGCGCGCTTCTCGGCGCAGGGCGACCCGGGGGACCTGGGGGAGGTGCTCGAACTCGCCCGGGAAGGTGACCCGGAGCTGCTGTCGCAGCTCGGCGCGGCCCTCGACGGGACGCCGGCGCCGGACGAGCGGCTCGCGGGGGTCGCGACCGAGCTGGCGCTGGCCACGCGGAACGACGAGGTCACGGTCGAGCTGCTGCGTTACGCCGAGCGGCAGGCCGAATCGCCCGGCGAGTTCCTGCTGGAGTCCGGGCTGCGGCTGGCCTCGCTCGGGCGGCTGCGGGTGGCCTGCGTCGTGCTGGGGCGTTCGGCGGAGGCGTTCGGCTCCGGCTTGGAGGAGGGGGCTCGGACGGCGTACGCGCTGGCCGAGCAGGGGCGCGCGTACCAGGAGCTGGGCGAGCTGGGCTCGGCGCTGGAGTCGTTCGCGCGGTCGGCGGCCGGCTACGGCTCGCTGGGCGAGGTCCGGGCCGAGGCGCTGCAGCTCGGCAGCATGGGCGTCGTGCTGCTCAGAGCCGGCGACCCCGTCCGCGCGCTCGAACACCACCACCGCGCCATCGCCCTGTGCGAGAGCGCGGGGCTGGCGGCGGAGGAGGCGGCCCAGCAGGGGTACGCGGCCGAGGCGTTCCTGGCCGCCGGCGACCCTGAAGGGGCCGTGGCCTGCGCGGTCCAGGCCCGTGAGCTCTATCGGGAGCTGGGTGAGACCGTGCCGGCCGCCATGGCGCTCGTCCACGCCGCCCGGGCGGCCGTCGCCCAGGACGACCTCACCGCGGCCGCGGAACGCATGGCCGCCTGCGCCATCGAGCTGGAGGCCGCCGGGGCGTGGGAGGACGCGTGCCGGGCGCTCGACGCGCACGCCGTCCTGCTGGTGGAGCGCGGCCACCCCGGGCAGGCCGCCGCCTGCGAGACCCGGCTGGTGGAGATCGTGCGGCGCAGGGGCGAGCGGCGCGAGCCCGCCGACGAGTGGTACCGCATCGCGGGCCGCCGCCGGGGCCGCGGCGACGCCGACGGCGCCAGGACGGCCTTCGGGCTGGCCGAGCGCGAGTACGAGTCGCTCGGCCACTATGACGGGGCCGCCTCGGCGCGCTACAACCTGGGCGCGCTCTCGTACGCGGAGGGGGATACCGGGCAGGCGCTGGAGGAGTTCGGGGCGGCGGCGGAGGCGTTCGCCAGGTTGCGTGCCGCGGTCAAGGAGGCGTCCGCGCTGACCATGCGCGCCTCCTGCCTGACCGCCCTCGACCGCCACGACGACGCGCTGGCCGACCTGGAGCGGGCGCTGGAGCTGGCCGCCATCGAGGGGGACGTGGGGGCCGTCCTCGTCGCCGTGCTGGGGCGGGTGGCGCTGGACCTGCGGCTCGGCTCGTGGGACGAGGCGGCGGAACGGCTGAACTCGGCCCTGGGGCTGTCGGCAGGGGACCCGCTCAAGGAGGCCGTCGTCCGCGACCGGCTGGCCGCGCTGGCGGCCCGTACCGGGGACCTGGACGCGCAGGTGGAGGCGCTGGAGCTGGCGGTGGCCGGATTCCACGCCGGCGGCCAGCCCCGGCTGGCGGCGCTCACCTCGATCAAGCTCGGCTTCGCGCTGGAGGAACGCGGCGAGTTCCGCCGCGCCCGAGCCGCCCTCGAAGCCGGCCTCGCCACCCTCACCCCACCACCCACGCCTTCCGACCGGCCTTCGCCGCTCGACCCGGCGTCGTCCGGCGGCTCGGGGGAGCGGGGCGGCTCCGCGCCGTCCGGCGGGGCGTTTGAGCTCATCGCGGTCATGGGCGGTGGCCTGGACGCCGCGCTGCTGTCTCGGCTGGCCCGCATCCAGCTCACGCTCGGCGAGGCGACCCGCGGCCACGCGACCCTGAACCAGGCGATCCGAGCGGCGGACGGCGACCGGGCCGAACGGCTGGAGACCTGGCTCCGCATCGAGGAGGCGGAGGCCGCCGGCGACCTGGAGACCGCCCGCGCCCTGGCCGAGCAGACGCTCGCCGCGAACCCCGTCAACGGCCGCCCCCTCGCCTCCGACTACCACTCGTTCCTGCTGGTCAAGCTCTCCTCCTTCTGCCGGGCGCTGGGGGACCTGGAGGCCTCCCGAGCGTACGCCGCCCGCGGCTACGAGCTGCGCGACGCCCTCGTGATCGACCACCTGCGCAACCTCGGCGCGGCGGCCCGGGACCTGGGCCGCCTGGACGAGGCCGCCGACCACCTCACCGAGGCCGTCGCCCTGGCCCGCGACTCGGACGCCGCGCTCCCCGCGGACCTCGTCCAGGCGCTCGACCTGCTCGGTCGCGTCCGTGCCGACCAGGCCCGCTGGGCGGAGGCCGCACACGCCTTCGACGAAGGGCTGGAGCTGCTGTCCGCGCCGGTCTGGCGCGCGCTGCGGGCCCCGTTGCTGGCCGGACGGGGCGCGCTCCACCTCAAGCTGGGCGAGCTGGCGGAGGCCGAGGCCCTCTACCGGCAGTCCATCGCGATCGTGGAGGAAGCCGGATCCCGGACGGACCTAGCCGACAGCTACGCCGACCTGAGCCTGGTCTGCGCGCTGCGGGACTCGACGGACCAGGCCAGGCTCTTCGCCGAGAGAGCCCTGGACATCGAGCACGCCCGCGGCCGGACCCGTGGCGTGGTCCTGGCGCTCATCCTGCTCGCCCGCCTCGAGGACTCCTCCCGCGCCGAGGTCGACCTGGCGGAGGCCGCGGCCCTGGCTCGGGAGATCGGATATCGGGCAGGGGAGGCGCTCGCCCTCGGCCGGCTCGGCGCGCTGTACGTGGCCACCACCTCGTACGCCCGCGCCCACCGGCACCTGTCGGAGGCGATCGGGCTGCTGGAGGAGCTCGGGCACGAGCTGGAGCTGGGGATCGCCCTGCACAACCGCTCCGTCGCCGCCGAGCATCTGGGGGACCTGCCGAGCGCGCTCGCCGACGCCGAACGGGCCTGCGACCTGGGCCACACCTCCGGCCGCGACCGCGCGATCCGGCTCGCGGTCCGCCTGGGCCGCGGCCTGGCCGCCTGGCGGCACCTGGAGCACGCCAAGTCCCACACCCTGACCACCCACCTCGGCCACCGCCGCCGGCCAGGGCAGGCGGGGGAGGGTGGTGACCGCTGGTCGGGGATGGCGGGGGATGGTGATGACGACTGGTTCGGCGCGGTGGGGGGCCGTGGTGAGCGCTGGTCCGAGCCGGCGCGTCAGGGTGAGGAGTCCTGGCCCTGGACGGTCGAGGACCGGCCGACCGCCGCCGACCTCAGCCATCGGCGCTGGCCCGTGCCCGACGGCGTGCCCGCCGAGCTCGTGGAGGCGGAGCGGCGCGGACTCGACACCACGCGGACGCTCAGGTCGGCCGCTCGGAACACCCGGGACCCGTCGGAAGCCGCGACGCTGCTCGGACGCGCCCGCACCGCCGAGGCCGAGGTGGAGTCGCTGTGGCGGCGGATGGAACCCCTCGCCCCCGACCACGTCGCCCTGCACCGGGACCCGCCGCTCGACCAGCTCCACCTCGACGCCCTCGTCACCTCCGAAGGCCGGCCCGGCAACGGGACCGCCGTGGTCGGCTTCCACGTCGGCGAGGAGAGCGTGACGGTGCTCGCCCACCGCACCGGCTGGTCCGAGCCGCGCGCCTTCCCCACCACCGTCGGCCACGACCTGCTGGCCGACTTCACCGCCACCACCGTCGGCCGCCGTCCCGGGCTGCTGGACATCGAGGCGCGCCGCCACCGCGCGGCCGTCTGGCGCCGCCTGGCCGACCTCCTCCTGTCGGACGTCCTCGACGCGCTCGGCGACGACCTGGACCACCTCTACCTGGTCCCGCACGCCGAGCTGCACCGGGTCCCGCTCCACGCGCTGGCCCCGGACGGCCGCTCGCTCCTCGAACGCGCCCTCGTGACCTACGGGCCCTCCGTCGCCGCCCTGACCCGCCTCACCCGGCGGGGCCCCGCGACGGGCAGCCGGTCGCTGGTGCTCGGGTACACGCCGGATCCCGAACCCGAGGGCGCGCTCGAAGCGGCGGCGCGGGACGCCGGCGCCCTGCTGGACGTCCCGCCCCACACCGGCCCGGCCGCCACCGCGACCCGGCTCCCCGGCACCTGGGACGTGGTGCAGCTGTCGTGCCCGGGCCGGTTCGACCCGGACGACCCGTTCGGCTCGGGCATCGGGCTCGCCGACGGCCTCCTGACCGGCAGGCGGCTCATGAGCATGGCCGTGGACGCCCGGCTCGTCGTCCTCGGCTCCCACGAACGCGGCCCCACGCCGGGTGGCGGCGACGACGTGGCCGCCCTGGCCCATGCGTTCCTCCACGCGGGCGCCAGGTCCGTGCTCCTCCCGCTCTGGCCGGTCTCCGGCGAGGTCACCAGGGCCCTGATGCGCGACGTCCACACCAGGCTGCGCTCCGGCATGGGCCCGGCACGGGCGCTGCGGGAGGCCGTACTGGAGCTGCGCGACCTCTACGGCCCCGCCGAGCCCGACCTGTGGGCCCCGTACGTCCTGGTGGGCCTGCCCTCCTGACGAGCGGGCGAGCAGCCTCTACGGTGGGACGCAGCAGAACGCGAGGGGGACGATGGACAGCCAGCGGCCGATGCGTGCCGACGCGCGGCGCAACAGGGAGCGGATCCTCCAGACCGCCCGGGAGGCCTTCGCCACCGAGGGCCTGGCCGTGTCGCTCGACGAGATCGCGCGCCGGACCGGAGTCGGCCCCGGCACCGTCCACCGCCACTTCCCGGCCAAGGAGGCGCTGGTCGAGGCGGTGCTCGCCGACCGCGTCAGCGGGCTCGCCGAGCAGGCCCGCCAGGCCGTCGAGGCGGATCAGGGCGGGTCGGCGTTCTTCCCGTTCCTGCTCGGCCTGATCGGTGAGGCCCGCGCCAAGCAGGACCTCGCCGACGCGCTCGCCAGGGCGGAGGTCGATCTGTCGGAGCTCACCCAGCGGCTCGCGCTGGACCTGCGCCGGGCCTTCGCCGAGTTGCTCGCGCGGGCCCAGGAGGCCGGCACCGTCCGGGCGGACGTGGACGCCGAGGACGTGCAGGCCGTCGTGCTCGCGGCGATCACCGCCGAGCGCCATCGGGCCGACCTCGAACGGCCCGGGCGTATCGCCGCTGTGGTGCTCGACTGCCTGCGGGTCGCGTAGGACGGCTCAGTCGCCCAGCCACTTCGAGTCCGGCATGAGCGTGGCCGCGACCAGGTAGCCGAAGAAGCCGATGGCCAGGCCCACCGCGTACGCTCCGAAGACCTCGGGGGCGCCCACCAGCGCGGTCACCGCTCCACCGCCCACAGCGGCCAACACCGGAGCCAGCACCGCCGCGAGGTCGGACAGGCCTGCCGCGCCCTGCCTGCGGCGCAGCGTCCCGTACGTGATCCAGCCGATCACCAGCCCGAAGCAGATCGCGCCGAGCACGGCCATGCGAGGACCTCCTCGTGGTCGGCCGCCACCGTGTCGCGCGGCGGCGGCCCGTGGGTCTGATAGCCGTTCACGATCGCACGAGGCGCGCCCGCCTGGCTAGAGGTAGCTCCTGGTCGCGCTCACCAGATCGGGGGTGGCGTCGCGGGTGTCGAAGCAGAGGGCGGAATCGGGGGTGCGCTCGCGGACGTCCTGGTCGCGGATCGCGAACACGGCCGGGACGACCCCCACGTCGCCGTAGCGGCCGGTGACGGCCTCGCCGATCGCCCGGCGTACGGCGCCGACCACGTCACGCGAGGTGTGGCCGGGACCGGAGGCGGCGAGATAGCCCAGCATGCCCGCGAAGCGCAGCTCCGCCTCGGCCGCCGGGCGCTGCTCGGGCAGCACGGGACGGTCCAGCCAGAACACCTTGCCCGCGAGGAACGCCTCGTAGCCGTCGCCCTCGTGGCGGAGCACGCGCGCCGTCTCGGCGAGCAGCTCCCCGAACTCGGCCAGCTCCGACTCGGGCGGCAGATCCGTGGTGACGAACAGGGGCACGATCAGCGCGTCGAGCATTGGACTATCCCTCCGTGAGGAGGCTCATCGTAGGACCCGCGACCGACAATCCCGGTTCACGCCACTCCCCGTGGCGGTCTAGCGTTCGGTCCACTCGTCCTGTAACGCCGAGTGCACGATCGAGTCGCGCCACCCGTTCGGCGTGTGCACGTGGTGCCGGATGCGGCCTTCCTCGACCATCCCGGCGGTCAGCATCGCGAGCTGGGCGGGTAAGTTCGCCGGGGAGCGGGCGCCCCAGACGCGGTGCAGCCCGAGCTGCTTGAAGCCGAACGACAGCAACAAGCGCACGAGGTCCGTGCCGACCCCGCGTCCCCACTGGTCGGGGTGGAGGCCGAAGCCGATCTCGGCGCTGTGCGGGTGGTCGGCCTCGATGTGCAGGCGGGCCACCCCGATCACGTCGCGGCGGGCCGTGTCGATCACGGCCAGCACGTACAGGCGTCGTGGCTCGGCCGCGGCCGCCTCCTGGGCCTGGGCGACGAGCCCCGCCACCTCGGCCAGGCTGCGGGGCGCGAACGGCATGTGCTGCGTGGCCGTGGTGTCGCCGTAGACCGCGTGCAGCGCGGTCACGTCGGCCTCCGCGACGTCACGGAGGCCGAGCCGTTCGCCGTTGTACACCACCCGCCGCATTTGCAGACGGTAACGCGATTCCCGCGATCTCTACAAGCCCACGTCAAGTGGCGAGTTGACTCCCGTAAGCCCGCGCCACAAGCTCGGCGACGGCGCTGTGCGCGCCGAGCGGCTCCGCGTGCCCGGCGTTGATCGAGGCGGCGGCCTGCTCGACGATCCCCGTGGGGGCCTCGTGGCCGATCATGCAGGGCGCGATGGCCAGGCGCTCGGCG
>NZ_JBSFTC010000414.1:0-7856 GCF_053590415.1 Nonomuraea sp. NPDC003201 | reverse complement strand
CACGACGGCGAGCACCGTCGTGACCGCGACGGCCAGCGCTCCCACCGTCCGCGGGAAGCGGACCACCAGCGGCAGGAACGCGTCGAGCAGGAGGCTCAGCGCCAGCTCGGCGAGCGAGCCGGGGCCGCGGGTGTACGCGCCCGCGGCGTACAGGACGATCTGGAGGAGCGCGCACGGCGCGGCCGCACCGAAGGCGGCCGCGAGCATCAAGCTTCGTACCGGCTCCGCACCCGCCGTGAGATGCGAATGTTGCAGGCTTTCGACAGGTTGTCGCACAGGTGCATGGCCGAAAGGTGGGGTGGGGCTACTTCTCAGGTACAGGGGTGCCGTCGCAGCCGCGGTCGATGCGGCCCGTGTCGAAGTACGACACGAGCTTGGCGGCGCAGTCCGGCACGCGCAGGACGGAGCCGTGCACGTCGTCGTCGACGGTGAAGACCGTGCCGCCGATGGCCGCGTGCATCTGCTTGGTCCACTCGTACAGGGAGACCGCTTCGTAGCGGTGTCCGGACAGCACCAGCGACCCCTTGGTGCGGCGCACCTTCGTCTTCTGCACCGGCAGTGGCCAGCCGGCGCACTGGGCGGTGAAGGGGACGGCCCGCCCGGTGACCGGGTTGCGCTCGAGTCGCCGCTGGTAGGTGGCCCAGGCCTCGGGGAAGCCGAGCCGGCTGGGGTCCTCGTTGCAGAAGACGGCCTGTCCGGTGGTCGCGTTGAACCGTTCCGGGGCGTTGGGCGACGGGGGCCGCATGGCTCCCTGCTCGAGGAGTTTCTTGAGAGCGGGCGGTGCGGTGTCGCCCCCTTCCCGCATTTCCTTGAACGCCTGGGCGACCTGCGGCCAGTCCGGGGCGCTCTGGATGGCCAGCATGGCGACCGTGGAGCCGTCGGCGACCATCTGCCAGTCGCTGTAGTGCTTCGGATCGGCATCATAGGCGCGGCGCAGGGCCAGCACCGCGGTCCGCACCTTCTCCGGGGTGCTGCCGAGGCCGTAGGTGCCGTCGCGCTCGGCGATCCAGGCGGCCATCCGCCCGAAGTTGCGCTCGGCGCCCGCGGCGTGGCCGTCCTCGAAGTCGTCCAGCCGGAAGGTCACGGGCGACACGCTGTCCAGGAACATCCGGCCGACGCTGCCCGGGAACGTGCTGCGGTAGACCGCGCCGAGCCAGGTGCCGTAGGAGACGCCCAGGAAGCTGAGCTTGCGCTCACCCAGCGCGATCCGCACCCGGTCCAGGTCGCGGGCCGAGTTCAGGGTGGTGAGCCGGCCGAGGAAGGCGGGGTCGGACGTTCCGCAGGCCTTGTTCCTGGCCACCCCGCTGTCGTAGGTGCGCTCGGCCGCCGCCTTGGTCAGCGGCCCCGGCTCCGGCGGCTGTCCGCCCATGGCCGGGCAGTCGGTCTTGGTGCTGTAGCCGACCCCACGAGGGTCGAAGCCGATCAGGTCGTAGCGGTCGTTGAGTTCGGCGTTCACCTGGTTCATCGAGGCGATCTGGAGCGGGAACAGGTATCCGGCGCCGCCCGGCCCGCCCGGGTTGAGCGCCAGGCTGCCCAACCGGCGCTTGTGGTCGGCGGCCTTGACCCGCGTGATCGCGATGGTGATCTGCCGTTCACGTGGCTTTCCGTAGTCCAGCGGAACGCTGACGGTTCCGCATTCCATCCGGCCCAGCAGAGCGCGGAACTTCCGCAGCTGCTCGTCGGAGGTGATGAGTGATCGCAGGTCGTCGTCGGAGTAGGTGCGGCAGGGCTGCCACTTCACCGGCTCCTTGGCTTGCGCGGTCGCGGCCGTGGCGGCGGGCGAGCCCGCGACCAGCGATGCGAGAGTGAGCGCGGTCACGGCGACGGCTGTCGCCACGCGGCCTGAAGGCAATTCACGTCGGATCATGCGGCCAACCCTGCTGGCGACCCTGCTGCACCCGCGTCTGCCCTCGGCCGTACGTTCACCTCTGTCGTCAGACGTACGACCGAGCCGCCGAATCAGACTTTCGATGGACGCGGGCGCGGGTGGCGCGGCCGTAAGCTCACAGGATCATGACGGCCGTTCGCGCGTGGTCACGCTTGCCGGTGCCGCAGGACGCGGCGCTGGCCGCTGTGCTGCTCCTGATCTGCGTGCTGGTCAACGACCCGAATACGATCGTGGCCACGACAGCGGGTCCCCTCGCCACCGGAGGGGCGGGCGTACAACTCACCCTCTGGTGGGCGGCGACGGCGCTGACCGCGCTCGCCGTCACGCTGCGCAGGCGCCTGCCGCTCCCGATGCTCGCCGGCTGTGTGCTCGCCGCCGCGGTGCACGTGGCGCAGGCCGCACCTCTCATGATCATCGATCTGAGCGTGCTGGTCCTGCTCCATGCCGTTGCCGCCCGCCACGAGCGGGCCGTCTCGCTCGCCACCCTGGCCGGCCTCCTGCTGCTCGTCACCGGATGGAGCCTGTACGACGCGCGTCCGATACCCGGGCCATCACATGTGCTCTCGACGGGCCCCGGTCTCGACACAACCTCCCGGCCGAAAGAGGTCATGACGGTCCACCGCAGCGCCTCCGCCGACACCTGGAGTGGCCTGTCGGTGCTCGGATCGGCCCTGGTCGCCTCCTGGGCGATCGGCTCCGGCACCCGCAGCCGCCGCGCCTACCTCGACGAGCTCCACGCGCACGCCCGAGACCTCGAACGCGAACGCGACCAGCAGGCGGCGCTCGCGGCGGCCGCCGAGCGCGGGCGGATCAGCCGGGAGTTGCACGACGTCGTGGCCCACGGCCTGTCCCTCATGGTGATCCAGGCCCAGGGCGGCGCCGCGGCGCTCGGCAGCAACCCCGCCGGCACCCGGGCCGCGCTGGAAGCCATCGTCAGCACCGGGCGCGCCTCCCTCGCCGACATGCGGCACGTGCTCACAGCTGTGGGAGAGGTGGACGACGCCTGGCATCCGCAACCCGGCCTGGCGGACCTGTCCGCCCTGCTCGCCCGGGTCAACGGGGCAGGCACACCCGTGGGGCTGCGCGTGGAGGGCTCGCCCGCGGCGCTGCCCTCGGCGGTGGATCTGTCGGCGTACCGCATCGTGCAGGAGGCTCTGACCAACACCATGAAACATGCCGGAACGGGTGCCGCCGCCAGCGTGATCCTCACCTACCGCGACACGGAGATCGCCGTCGAGATCAGCGACAACGGCCACGGCGGGACCACCGACGCCGACGGCGGCAACGGCCTGCGTGGCATGCGCGAGCGCGTCAAGCTGTTCGGCGGCACGTTGACGGTCGGCCCCGGGCCGCAGGGCGGATTCGCCGTACGGGCAGCGCTACCGATCCGGGGACACACCGCATGATCCGCGTTCTCCTCGCCGACGACCAGGCCCTCGTCCGCACCGGATTCCGCATGATCCTGGACAACGCCGACGACACGCAGGTCATCGGAGAGGCGGGCGACGGCGGGCAGGCGGCGAAGATGGCGCTCGACCTCCAGCCCGACATCGTGCTGATGGACGTACGGATGCCCGACATCGACGGCGTCGAGGCGACCCGCCGCATCTGCGCCGGCACCAGCCGGATCCGGGTCCTGATGCTGACCACCTTCGACCTCGACGAGTACGTCTACGCCGCCCTTCACGCCGGCGCCAGCGGATTCCTCCTCAAGGACACCCTCGCGGACGATCTGCTGTCGGCCATCCGCGTGGTCGTACGAGGCGACGCAGTCATCGCGCCCAGCGTGACCCGGCGCCTGCTCGAACGCTACGTCGGCATCGGCACCGCCCCGGTCACCCCCACGGTCGGCCTCGACGTCCTGACCGAACGCGAACGCGAGGTGCTGAGCCTCATCGCCCGCGGCCTGTCCAACACCGAGATCGCCGGCTCGCTCTTCCTGTCTGAGGGCACCGTCAAAACCCACGTCAGCCGTGTGCTCACCAAACTCGGCCTGCGCGACCGCGTCCAAGCCGTCGTCTATGCCTACGAAAGCGGACTGGTTCGCACAGGCGCCACCTGAGCCGGCGGAGGGGGACACTCAGGCGGCCGGCGGCGTGTAGCGCGCGAGCTGCCTGCTCTGTGCCACCAGGACACCGTCCGGCCGCCACAGCCGGCCGTCGACCTCGACGTAGCCGTGCCGCAGGAGAGTCGATTCGAACCACACGAAGTGCCAGCCGTCCCCCGGCCGTCCTCTCCAATGAACGGTGAGGTCGACGGTGACGACGCCGCCGCCGAAGCCGAAGTGCCGATGCGGTGGCGGCGGCCAGGAGTCCATCAGCAGCGGCACGGTCGTGGCGCCGAGCGGGGTCCCGTCGGCGAACCGCGTCCAGCCGCCGACGTGGGGAGGGCCGGAGGCCGCCCCCTCGAGGAACTCCACCGTCTCCGCCGAGGGCGCCCTGCGGTCCAGCCGCTGCTCGAAGCTCCCCTTGAGCCGGTCGAGAGGGAGCGGCACGGACTCCTCAGGACCGGGCACGGCCGGCATGGGCCGGTGTTCGAAGGCTGCCGATGTGCCGTCCTCGTCGAAAGCGCCCTGCTCGGTGAAGGTGGCGACCGCGGTCAGGCGAGGGGAGCCCTCCTGGCTCAGCTCCGCCTGCAAGGTGGAGTGCGTACGTCCGGCTCTGAGCGTACGCAGGGACACCTCCACCTCGCCCACCTTCGGGCGGGACAGGAACTGCACCGTCGCGGCCAGCGGGGACCGGCCGGGCACGGCACGCGCCATGGAGTGAACGGCCATCGAGGCCAGATAGCCGCCGTTCGGGCCGCCCCTGAGCAACCAGCCGTCGCCGATCGACTCCAGATCCTTCTCAGCAGGCATTACTCTCCGATCGGCGTGGGTCCGGCTTCGCGCATTCCGTTGCCATACTCCCACCAAGCGCGGTCCTCACATCGCGTCTGTCAGCAACGGCGCGAGCTTCTTCTCACACGGTGCATGTCCGATCTGCCGGGCACGGCCGCACGACCTGCTCGGCCTTGTACGCCGCCGCCTCGCGGTCGCCGTTCCAGCCTGGCCAGCCCCGGCCCCGATTGCCAGAAGGTAGTTCCCGGGAACTAGGCGGTTCAGTGCCCGCGCATGATGTGCCGGGTCGTGGCCGGTTTCTACGCTCTGGCGTGTGTTCAGAAGTGTGATCGCAGTCCTCCTCGCGCTGGTGGCCCTGCTTGCCTGGGCTGGGCCCGCGGCGGCGCACGGGCGCAGCGGGGAGGCCGATGTGCGCTTCGCCCAGACGATCGGCGGCATGGAGATCACCGTCGTGGTCCGGGCGAGCCTACGGGTGCCCGCTCCGCTGCAGGTGGACGTGGTCGCGCACGCGCCCGGCCGGGGCGGGCGGATCGATCTGGCGATCAGGTCCGTCGAGGGCGGTGGTTCCTCCTCCGGCACGGTACGCGTCGAGGCGGGCAGGCCCGGGATGTACCCGGTGATGCTTTCTGTGACTCGGGTGGGCCCGCACGAACTGGAGGTCGGCGCGGGCGGGGAGCGGTCGGTGCTGCCGCTGGCCGTGCTGGTGTCGCGGACGCCGCTGTGGGAGGTGGTCGCGTACGCGGCCTTCGCCTGCGCGGCGGTGGCGCTGCTCGGTGCCCTGGCCTGCGCGGTCCTGTCCAGGCGGACGGCCGCGGCGGGGTTCGCGGGCGCGGTCGTGGTGGCGATGGTGGTGGCGTTCACGGCGGGGGTGCTCTCCCCGTGGTTCGCACCGACGGCGCCCGAGGGGGCGGCGCCCGAGCCGCCGCCAGATGCGATGTTCGGACGGCCGAACGCGCAACCGATGATCGAGGTCCTGCCTGACAAGCCCCGGCCGGGGTCGGAGTTCCGGCTGCGGATGGAGTTGTTCGACGGCTCGACGGGCCGCCCGGTGGACGACCTGGTCGAGCATCATGCCGCGCTGTCGCACGTCGTGGTGACCAGCCAGAACGGCTCGTACTTCCGTCACGTCCACCCGATCCGCACGGCGCCCGGCACGTACGAGGTGCGGCTGCGCGCGCAGGAGGAAGGGCGGCACCGGGTGTACGCCGAGTTCGAGCGCGCCGACGCGGGCGGGCAACAGGTCACGGGCGAGTTCACGGTGGGCGGCCGGGCGTCGGACGGCGTCCCCGCGAGCACGGCCTCGGGAAGCGTGCCGGTCACTGAGCCGGCGCGGCCGGTGGCCGGGCGGCCCGTGCGCGTCACGCTCGACACCGGCGTCACCGGCCTGCAGCCGTGGCTCGGCATGGCCGGGCACCTGATCGTGCGCAGCCAGGACGGCGGCTACCTCGGCCACGTGCACGAGGCCGGCTCGATGGTCACCGGTTCGCAGCGCGTGCCGGACGAGTCGGTCGCCGGCTACGGGCCCGGGCTGGAGTTCACCTTCAGTTTTCCCCGGCCGGGCCGGTACCTGGCGTGGATCCAGTACGCCAAGGACTACGAGATCGTCACGGTGCCGTACACCATCGAGGTAGGGGACGAGCCGTGACGCGGCGCATCATGTTCGTCGCCCTGCCGATCCTGCTGCTCGTGGCCGGGATCGTCTGGATCCTGCGCGGCGGCGACGGGCCGGGCCCCGTGGAGCTGTCAGCCAGGGGCGCGCACTACGCGGTCGTCGTCGTTCTCGATCCGGGCACCGGCCCGGTGGAGGCGAGGGTCGAGATCGAGCCGGCCTCCGCCGTGGAGGTGTCGCTGTTCGCGGTGATGCCCCACATGGGCCACACCACCCCGGAGATACCGGCTCGGCGCGATGGCGCGGGGCGTTACGTGGCACGCGGCGAGCTGTTCACGATGGCGGGCGTCTGGGAGATCGGCGTCCGTGTGCAGGGAGCCTCGGGCACCGAGGTCATCAAGGTCAACACATTGGTCGGACAGTGAGGAGACGCCTTCATGGCGACACGACCATCGACGAACGCGGACACGGCTCCGCCGGCTCGTGAGATACCCAGAAGGGAGGTGACCGGTGCCTGGTTCCTGATGTTCGGCTACGCCACGCTGCTGGTCGGCATGGTCTGGGACGGTCAGTGGCACGGCGATGTCGGGCCCGACAGCTTCTGGACCGCGCCCCACCTTCTGCTGTACGCGGGCACCGGCGTCATCGGACTGTCCTGCCTGTCCGTGGTGCTGTTGTCGACCTGGGCACGGGGGCCGGTGACCGAGACCCCGTCGGTGACGGTGTTCCGCACGTTCCGGGCGCCCTGGCCGTTCCTGGTGGGCGGGCTCGGCGCGTCGGGCAACCTGCTGTATGCGGGCTCGGACCTGTGGTGGCACGATCTGTACGGCTTCGACATCGCCGCCGGGACCACGCCCTCGCACTTCGGGCTCGGCCTGTCGATCCAGGTGGAGATCTTCGCCATGGTCATGGCGTTCGCCGTGCTGCGGCGCACCCGGTCCGAGAGGTGGGGCCTGGCGCTGGCGATCGGTCTGGCGACCCTCGGGTCGACGTCGGCGTTCGGCATGCTGTCCGAGCTGATCTTCGACTGGCTGCCCGGCGTGGCGCCACGCGTGCTCGGACTCGGCGCGGCAGGCGCGCTCATGCTGAGCCTCATCGTCGGGCTCACCCGGCGCTGGCACTGGCCGGCCGCGGCCGGGCTGACATTCGTGCTCGTGCAGGGCGGGCTCGCGTTGTTCACACCGGCCGCAACCCGCTGGTACGCCGAGACGATCGACCAGCCGGTACGCGACTACGCCTCCGGCCTGCCGCAGGTGCTGATCGGGTTCCCCGTCACCTTCCCGCTGATCGCGCTGCTGGCCGGAGGGGTGGTGGCCTGGGCCGTACGGCGTGGTGTGAGCCCGCTGTGGATCGCACCGGCGGTCGGCGCGCTGGCCGGCGTCAACACCGCGATCTTCTACGGCGTTTTGGGGCTGCTGGAGATGAACCTGCCCGCGACGCTGCTGGCGGCGGCCGCCCTCGGGGCGGCCACGGGCTCGCTGGGCTGGCAGTGCGCGGCCATGCTGCGCCGCTTCGGCCTG
>NZ_JBSFTC010000413.1:0-7885 GCF_053590415.1 Nonomuraea sp. NPDC003201 | reverse complement strand
CCGCCGCCACCGCGGCGTCCCAGGCGGCGGGTTCCGCGGCCCAGGCGGTGGCCTCGCTCGCCAGGGCCCAAGCCTCGGCCGCAGAGGCGAAGGGGGCGGCCAAGGCGGCGGTGGAGGCGGAATCCAACACCGTCGAGTACGACCGCCAGGCCACGGCCGACGCGGCGGCGGCCGCATCGGCCGCCGACGCCGCCGACGAGTACGCGGGCGACGCTCGTGATTCGGCCGACGAGGCCGAGCGGGACGCCGCCTCCGCCCGCGAGGCCGCCGGTGCAGCAGAGAGCGACGCGGCCAAGGCCCGCGACGTTGCCACCCAGGCCGAGGCGGACGCGACCGCTGCCGAGACCGCGGCCGCCAACGCCCGGCAGGCGGCCAAGGACGCCCAGGACGCCGCCACTCGCGCCGAGGCCGCTCAGGAAGCCGCCGACCTGAACGACCAGGTGGCGTCCCATTCGAACGTCCTGACGTACTTCGTGTTCAACGACAAGGGCTACATCGAGCCGCTCAGCGATTGTGTGGGCACCGGCGGGTGCGACATCAGGCTGCGCGTGCATCTCGAAGGCACGGTCTACTACTTCGTGCTGTCCGACTGCCAGTACTCCTCGGACAGCTCCTGTACCGGTTCGTACTTCCCGCTGGGCAGCGAGCCATTCACGTCCGAGTACGAGACGACCCGGCACCTCACCCAGCAGGAGCTGATGGCCGGTGCGCTGCGGAACCTGCTCAAGATCATCACGCACGACTTCACCGAGTGCGCCAAGGGCAAAGTCGGCAACTGCGCGATGGCGGCGACAATCTTCATCCCACCGGAGAAGATCGCCGAGTTCGCCCGGAAGATCGTTGCGCTCGAGACGGCGATGCGCACCGGTCTCGGTCTCGACGCCGCCGTCGACGCGCTGAGGACGGCGGTCGCCGCCGGCAAGGTCCGGCCGCAAGCGCTGGCGACGACGGTCGCCCGTCTGGAGGCCGTCACCGGGATGACGGCCACCGGCACGGCGAGTGAGCAAGTGGCCAAACTGGCGCACGCCTTCGACCTGGGCTTCGATGCCAGGCGCGGTTTCCGGGCCGACGAGGCGGCGTCCGCCACGCTGTTCGAAGCGCAGTCGAGTGTCAGGCTCAGCCGCTACACGCCGCCCGAGCCCGTGCCCGGCCAGCCGACCCCGGCCAACCCTGACTGGGTCGGCTCCAACGGCCTGACGTATGACGCCATGGGGCGCGACCTCACCCCGGAGCGCTTCGCCGCGCACTGGGCGGGTAATGGCGGCGACCTGAAGGCGACCATCGCCAAACATATCGCCAAGACCGACGTGACGATCTTCGACGTGTCGAAGCTGGGGGCCTCCGAGCTCGCTACGCTCAGGGCCTATTACCAGGAGATGGGCTGGTCCAGCAAGGTCTCCTTCGTCGGTATCCACTGAGGGGTGGTGCGCATGAGCAGGGACATCAGTGTCTCGGCGGAGTATGTCTGGCCCGCGTCCACGGGCCTGTCCTCGTGGGTTGTGGAGTACCTCAAGGAACGGGTCCACGACGAGTCCGTCTGGTCGTACGCCGACCAGGCCGATTTCGAGGAGTTGCACAACTTCCGCGTGTACGACCTGCCGGAGCCTGGCCGCCATGAGGTGCTGCGGGTCCTGGCCGAGGAGGTCCCGGCCGTCTATGGGGCGCGCGTGCGCGGTCCGCGATACGAGGCACACCTCGCCGGAGAGGTCCATCATCTGGAGATCCTGGCCATGATGGCCGCCGAGGTGCTGCGGGAGCTGGACGAGAGGAGCACGGAGTGAACCTCTACAGCGTCTCCATCTCGCCCGACTACAGCTGGCTGATGTACTCCGGCTCGGAGCCCATGTTCGGCCTGATGCTGGCGGCCCTCCGCGAAGGGGTGCCGGGGCTCGGAGAGCCCAGCGTCGTGCCCCGGCACGACGGTCCCGGCGGGGCCGGCCTCCATCTCAATCTGCTGACGTTGCCGCCCGGCCAGTACCGGGCGGCGCTCAGGGTGCTCGCCGACCAGGCGGTGCCGAGGGCGCGGAAAGCGCTCTACGGCGGCGAGCTGTCGTCCGCCTACGACAAACACGGCGGGTCGGCCGACGGCCGGATCGAGGCGCTGGGCGATATGAAGACCGTGGCGCTGATCGCCAGGAACGTGCTGGCCCGGATGGCCGAGGACGTGGCGGAATCCGGCGACGAGAAGGGAGTCACCTGAGCTGAGACCCGCGGCCGTCCTCGTCCCGGACGAGGGCGGTCGCCGGGCCGGCCGTCCAGGGTAAGGGGCCGGGCACCGCCGCCGGGCTAGCTTTCCAGGGCTAGCTTTCCAGGGCGGAGGCCAGGCGGCGGGCCAGGCCGGTGTTGCGCCGGTGGCCGATCCGGTGGACGGCCAGCTCCAGCGCCTCCCGCTGACCCACCAGCACCACCCACGCCTTCGCCCTGGTCACCAGGGTGTAGAGGAGCTTGCGGCGGAGCATGATCCCGCCCGACTCGGCCACGACGGGCGCCACCACGAACGGGCATTCGCTGCCCTGCGACCGGTGCACGCTGATCGCGTAGGCGTGGGTCAGGGTCGTCGCGCTCCTCGAACCAGAACCCGCCGCCGGCCGTCCTGACCGGGAGCCGGCCGGCGCGGATGCGGTGGGCGGCGTCGATGATGCCGCTGCCGCCCGCCTGCCGGAAGACGTGGGTGAGCTGGACCCGCGGGACCGCCTCGACGCGCAGCAGGTCGGCGAGCACGTCGCCGGGCCCGATGCTGGGCAGCTGGTCGCCGTCGCCGATGAGCAGAAGAGATCATCTTGCTCTGACCTGCAAGACAAGGCCGCCAACCCAGGATAACGATTGCGGCCCGCGCAAACTGCGCGAGCTGGGACTGACGCCCTGAGCCCGCTGCCCGGACGGGCTTCGGGCAGCAGGCTCAGGACGTGCTGGTGAAGGGAGGAGGACGTGGCCTGACTGTCTCTGCTGGGTCACGCCCCATCTCAGCTGCATAAGGCCGCTATGTGATCGCCTCGTGGGGTCCCGGATCGTGGCCTGCCACCGCTGGGGCCAAGCACCGCCGCTCGGAGACGGAACGCTGACCGGTGATCAGCGCTGGTGTGTCGTAGACGCGGGCCGATCATGGCATCACGACGAGTCGCCTGCCTTTGAGGTCGGTTCGCTGCCAGGCGGTCTCGATGTCGCTCAGCGGGACCTTCTCCACGTCGAAGGTGAGCTCGCCGGACCGCGTCCACGTCACGACCTGCTGGTACACCTCGTCCATGGTCTGCGGGTCGAGGCCCTTGGCCGCGCCGTAGATCTCCACACCGGAGGTGCGCAGGCTCGGCCCGGCGATGGCGACCTCGGTGCCGACCGACTCGCCGATCTGGACCACCCGGGTCGGCTTGCCGAACGCGAACGACCGCGGCACCAGGGCGCGCAGCAGGATCTCGCTGGGCCTGCCCCACAGGTAGTCCACGACGACGTCGTAGCCGTCCCCCCTCGCGTCGAGGTACGCCTGGGTCAGCGCCTCGTGGGAGACCGCGGTGTTGATCACCGTGTCCGCTCCGATGGCCTGCACCTCGCGCAACTGGTTGTCGTCGCGGCCGGTGGCCACGATCCGGCCGGCGCCCAGCAGCCGGGCCACCTTGACCGCGAGCCGCCCGGCGACCCCGGTGGCGCCCTGCACCAGCACTGTCTCCCCGGGAACGAACCCCGCGGCCGTCTTCATCGACATCGCGGTGACGGCCGAGGCCATCACCGCGACCACGGCCGGGTCGATGCCGTCGGGGATCGGCATGTAGGAGCCCTGGGGCACCACGGCCTTCTCGGCGAGCGCGCCGTACGGCGGGCGGATGTTGCCGAACCCGACGAGCGTGCCGTCCGGGAGGGCGCCGATGCCGTCGAAGGCAGGGATCACCGGAAGCCGGCCGATGTACTTCTCGCTGGCGTAGTGCGTGCCGGCCGCGATCGCCTTGTCGACGTTCTCGACGGCGACCGCCTTGACATCGATGATCACCTCGCCGTCGCCGGCCACCGGATCGGGGAAGTCCTCATAGCGCGGGATGCCGCCGACCTCGTGGAGCACCGCTGCCTTCATCCCAGCTCCTGCCCGAACAAGCGGGCGATCCGCGTCTGCCACGCCGCCAGGACGCGAGGCGGACGGGCCGGAGAGTGGTTGAACCCGTGGTGGTGCGAACGGGGGTGCGTGAGCGAGCGCCGCCACCCGTGGCGGGCCTGGCCCCGGTGCCCGACCGGCCGCTCGATGTGCGCGGGAACCCCCGGAATGCGATGGGTCGCCCAGTGCAGTAGGTCGCGAAGCGAGTGCTGGTGTCTCATCGTTGCCTCCTCTGGCACGTGAGTCTCTATCACTGATAGAGAACTCTATCACTGATAGACTCCGGAAGGGAGGTGCCGGAATTGGCTTTGGACAAGCAGCGGATCGTCACCGAGGCCGTCGCGCTACTGGACGCCGAGGGTCTCGACGGCGTGACCACGCGCAAACTGGCCGCCCGACTCGGCGTACAGTCGCCGACCCTTTACTGGCACATCCCGAACAAGGCGGCGCTGGTCACCGCGATCGCCGAGGCGATTCTTGAGCAGCAGTTCCCCGAGCCTGCGTCGCCCGCGCCGGAGGAGCGCTGGCAGGACTGGCTGATCGGCCTGGCCGGGCGGCTGCGCCGCGCGCTGCTGGCCCACCCGGACGGAGCCCGGATCATCGCGGCCTCCCAGCTGTCCCTCAAGATGGCCGCCATCTCCGAACTGGCGATGAGCACACTGGTCGGGCGGGGCATTCCCCTGCGGCAGGCTCGCCTGATCGTGTTGACGGTGTTGCGCTTCACCGTCGGCTACGTCCTGGAGGAACAGGCCGGCCGCCCCGACGCGGACGCCCTGGACGGCTTCGACATGGCCGCCTACGCCACGGCGTACCCCACCGTGATGGCCGGCGTGACAGAGTACTTCCAGGCTGGCCGCACCGTCGACGATCTGTTCCGCGACTGCCTGGAACAGATCATCCATGGTCCTGCCGCGCAGTCCGGCCCCACGTCCTGACCGGTCAGCCGCTCCGCAGGCGAGTGAGCCCTGACACGAGCACCCCGAGTCGCTCAACGCAGCAAGCCCTGCCGCACCGGCCGGGGCAAGGTGGCCGCCCCGCACCACACCGCCCGCTTCCGGCTCGTGCCGTCCCTGGCCAAGGTGCTCAACGTGCCGACCCCGGCGCTGCGCCAACCCCCGACCAGGGTCCGTCCGGCCTGGAACATCAACACCATCAGGCGGCCCTCCCCGGGGACGCGGGGTGGCAGGCGCGGATCGAGGCGCAGGCCGTGGCGCTCCGCGAGAGTATCAAGGGGCATCCGGGGCGCGCTGCTGCTCACCGACAGCCCGAAGCTGCTCAGCGCCGGGGCGCTGTCCTTGATGGAGACGCCGGCCGGGGCCGGGATGCCCGGCGGGCGGCGGATCATCGCCGCCGACGCGCAGGGCCTCGCAGCCCTGCGGGAATGCCTCCCGATGACCTTCGCGGAAGCGCCTCGCTACGACCCCGGATGAGTAGTTCGTACGGAGTGTCCGGCTGCTGTGCGCGGCCGTCGCCACGCTGACCGCGGATCCGGGCTCGTGATCGACTCGGCGCTCAGCCGCTCCACGGCCGCCTCGGTGAAGTGCCGCTCGAACATCGACTCCGCAGCGCCCAGGAGCCGTTCGATCCGGCCTGGCGTCGGCGGTTCGATCTTCTCCTCAGCCCAGCCTGGTCGCTCTCGACTTGTTGGGCAGCAGCCGAGAAGGTCTTCCAGCTCCCGGCACCCCGCCGAGTCGACCTGACCACACCGCAGGGGTGCCGCAGTTCATGAACCCTGCTCGGCTCCGGCCAGCATGGCGACCATGCTGTGGGGTGCGTCGTCGCCGAACATGATCGTGTAGATGTCATCATCTACGGCTGCGGCGGCGGCGCGCGTGAACATGGCTTGTTCGTACTCGGCGAGTGCGGCCTCGACGTCGTCGGGGCCGGCGGCGATGGCCTGGCCGAGTGCGGCGCCGTCCTGCATGGCCAGGTTGGCGCCTTCACCGTTCGGGGGCATGAGATGGGCGGCGTCGCCGAGCAGGGTCACGCCCGATGTTCGATTCCAGCGGTGTCCGGTCGGCAGGGTGAAGAGGCGGCGCAGGACCGGCGGGGTGTCGCTGTCGGTGATCAGGGCGGTGAGTGCGGGAGCCCAGTCGTCGAACTCCTCGACGACACGCGCGGTCACGGTTGCGGCATCGGTGAGATCGATGTCGGCGAGCCAGTGCTGTGGTTTCACCAGCTGCGCGTAGCTGTGCAGGGTTCCGCCACTCTCCCGATGAGCCAGGATCCCCTTACCCGGCGTGAGCGCGAACAGCGATCCGGCGCCGACCGCCTTCGCGGCGGCGGGATGGCGGGTGTCGCCGTCGAACAGGAACGTCTCGATGACCGAGACGCCGACGTACTCGGGGGTGGCACCCGAGAGCAGGGGACGGACCCGCGACCACGCGCCGTCCGCGCCGACGAGCAGACTCGTGACGACGGTGGTGCCGTCGGCCAGGCCAACCTTGTGGCGGCCCTCGTCCAGTGTCTGCACGCCGGTGACCTTGCACCCCCACCGGACGATGCCGTTCGGAAGTGAATCGAGCAGCAGTTGCCGCAGCTCGCCGCGCTGCACCTCGGGACGCTCGCCCGTGCCGTCATCGGGCCGGTCGAGCAGCACGGTCCCCTTCCGGTCGAGGACCCGGTAGGACTCGCGGCCCTCCAGGACGAGCTCGCGAAACCCCTCGATCAGCCCGGCCGCCTCGAGCGCCGGCTGGCCGTTCCAGGGGTGGATGTCGAGCATCCCGCCCTGACGGCGCGCGGCCGGTGAGGGCTCCGCCTCGTAGACCGTGACGGGGATGCCGTGTACGTGCAGGACGCGGGCCAGCACCAGACCGCCGAGGCCGGCACCGATGATCGTGACCGGTGTCGTCATGATGTTCCTCCAGAGGGGTTTGGATCGACGATCCAATCAAGCTAGCACGACTTTGGATCGACGATCCAAAGGTGCAATAATGCGACCATGACGAACAAGGCTCAGCGGACCCCGCGACGCGCGGACGGGCTGTCCAAGGAGCTGATCGTCAAGGCCGCGACCGAGATCCTCGACGCCGGCGGCGAGACCGCGCTGACCTTCCGTGCGCTCACCACTCGCCTGAGCACCGGCTACGGGGCGATCTACCACCATGTCGCGAACAAGAGCGACCTGCTCGCGGCGGCCACCGGCGACGTCATGGCCGGCGTGATGACCGGCGTGGTCATCGATACGGAGCCGCGGGAAGCTCTGCGTACCGTCGCATCGGGCCTGTTCGACGCGATCGACGCGCACCCCTGGGTCGGCGCCCAACTCTCCCGGGAGCCGTGGCGTCCCGCGCTGCTGGAGATGTACGAGTGCATCGGCAGGCTGCTCGATGCGCTCGGCGTTCCCGAGCATGCACTTTTCGATGCTGCGGGCGCGCTCGTGAACTACGTGCTCGGTGTCGCCGGGCAGAATGCCGCGAACGCCCGGGTCCTTGCCAGCAGTGAGGCGGACCGCTCGGCCCTCCTGGCCACCGTCGCCGAACAATGGTCGCAGCTGGACCCCGGCAAGTACCCGTTCGTGGTGAGAGCGGCGACGCAACTGCGCGAGCACGACGACCGCGAACAGTTCCTCTCCGGCGTCGACATCTTCCTGGCCGGCATCGCAACCCTTCGCTAGACCACCACCACCTGCCAGGGGCCGTTCCAGCGTGGCACCCACCGCGCCGCGACGCTCTACCGCTGCCTGGCGTGAGCCTCCGGGACGGGTGCGTTGATCAGCAGGGCCGCCAGCGCGGCGGCCAGGAGCAGAACGCCCGCTCCCCACGCCGTCGCGGTCGTGTACCCGTGGACCAGCGCCCGCGCCTGCGG
>NZ_JBSFTC010000412.1:0-7890 GCF_053590415.1 Nonomuraea sp. NPDC003201 | reverse complement strand
CATCGTCGGCGACGGCCCGATGCTGCGCGCGCTGCGGTCGCGGGCCGTGCCCGGCGTTCACTTCGCCGGCGGCGTGGCCGACGTCCGGCCCTGGTACGCCGCCGCCGACGTGGTGGTGCTGCCCTCGCGCTGGGAGGGCCTGCCGCTCACCGCGCTGGAGGCGCTGGCCACGGGCAGGCCCGTGGTCGCCTGCGCGGTGCCCGGGCTCACCGAGGTGGTGACCGGGGGAGTCGGCGCGCTCGTTCAGCCGGAGGACAGCGCGGGGCTGGCCGAGGCGCTGCTGGTCAGGCTCGGGCAGCCCGAGCCGTCCGGCGCCGAGGGGGTGGCCGCCGCTGCGCTGGCGGCCGGGTTCGGCGTGGACGGCGCGCTGGACGGGCTCGCCACGCACACGCTGGCCGTGCTGGGCGGGGAGGCGTGCTCCAGCAGCCGCCTGCGGAAGGCCTCCGACGAGCCGGGGTTCGACGAACACTGCCAGACGCCGTGCGGACAGTAATCGGAGATCGAGTGATAGACCACGTTGTGAGTACTGATCCAGTCGAGCATCCCTTCGACGTAGGCGGGACGGTCGCCGTTGCGGAACAGCCCCCACTCGGGGAACGAGATGGGCTTGCCGTGCTGCGCGGCGAAGTCGGCGTGCGCCCGCAGGCCGTACGGCTGGTCGACGTATTCGGCGAACTCGTGCCCGGGCCCCTGGTCGTAGCTGTCCATGCCGATGATGTCGACCACGTCGTCACCCGGGTAGCACTGCGTCCAGGGCACCGCGTCGAGCCCGCGGCTGGGGGCGAAGTCGAAGCGGAAGCGCTGGCCGGGCGTCTCGCGCATGGTGTTCACGATGCGCCGCCAGTACTGCTTCCACGTCTCCGGGTCGGGTCCGCACCTGCTGGAGTAGGTGGTGCCGTTCATCTCCCAGCCGAGCACGATGATCGTGTCACCGGCGCCGGAGGAGACCAGCTTCCCGGCGAGCTTCCTGAAGCGGCCGTCATGGGCGCCGTGCGCCCCCTTGGCCAGTCGTCGCGCCACCGCGCGGTCGGACATCATGGACTCGTTCGGAGTGACCATCGGCACGTTCAGCGCCAGGACGCGGCCCGGCCGGGCGGCCCGCCAGCGCGTCCACGCGTCGAGGATCTCGGAGTCGCCCCCCTCGAGGGACTTCCAGCGTTCGCCGGGGAGATAGGTGCGCCCGACCGTCACCCTGAGCCCCAGCCACGCCTCGAAGCCCGTCAGGAGCTCGGGACCGCGCGCGTCGGAGGCGAGGAAGACGCCCAGCGCCGCGGGGTCGCTCGCCGGAGCGGGCGCCGGCGCGCCCAGACCGACCGATGCCACCGCCGCACCCGTGATTATCGCGAGCGAAAAGCGCAGATATCTCTTTCCTGCCACGATCGCACATCCCCGATTCTCGCCTCTCCTTCCTTCTCCATACCCCATGTTTCGGCAATCCGGATATCCGACTCGCGATTTGCCTGATTTATAGCTTTTCGCGAAGGAGAAGGAAGATGCTCGATTGCACTGTCCCGGCGCTTGTGCTGCGACTGGACCCCAATAACTTTCATCATGGGACCCTCGGCGCCATTCGCTCCCTCGGCAGGGCCGGAGTGGAGGTGCACGGGCTCCTCGGGGAGACGGACTCGCCGACCTCCCGCTCCAAGTACCTGGCGCGCGCGCATGCGTGGCCGCGCGGCGGGGACCCCGGAGACATCGTGCGGACGCTCACGCAGGTCGCCCAGAGCATCGGCCGCCCGGCCGTCCTGCTGGCCCTGGACGACGCGGGCGCCATCGCCGTCGCGGAGCACGCGGCCGAGCTGCGCCCGCACTACCTCATCCCCGACCAGGTGCCCGGACTGCCGCGCGCCCTCGCCGACAAGAGCCTGCTGGCGCAGCTGTGTTCCGCGTTCGGGGTCGTCCAGCCGGAGACCCGGCTGATCACCGGCGAACGCGACGCCGCGGACGCCGTCACCGACTTCGGGCTGCCGCTGGTCGCCAAGTGGGCGCAGCCGTGGCTCCTGCCCGCCGGCGCCGGGCTGCGCAACACCAGCCTGGTACGGCGGGCCAGCCAGGTGCCCCGGCTGCTCCAGCACGTGGAGGGCTGCGACCTGCTGTTCCAGCGCTTCGTGCCCGGCGGGCCGCACGCGGACTGGTTCTTCCACGGCTACTTCGACGAGAACTCCCGCTGCCTGTACGGCGGCGCGGGACGCAAGGAGCGCGCCCATCCCAAGGGCGCCGGGCTCACCACCTACGGGCGGTGGCTGCCCAACCCCGTCGTGGAGGGCACCGCCCGCGAACTGGCGGAGAGGCTGGGCTACCGCGGCGTGCTGGACATCGACTTCCGCCACGACGCCGGCCGGGACGCCTACCACCTGCTGGACTTCAACCCCCGGCTCGGCGCCCAGTTCCGGCTGTTCAGCGACAGCAGCGGCCTGGACCTGGTACGGGCCGCCCACCTGCACCTGTCCGGCCGGCGCGCGCCCCGGGGACGGGCCGGTCACGGCCGGACCTACGTGGTGGAGAACTACGACCTCATCACCGCCGGCCCGAAGAGCCTGCGCGCCCTGTGCTCGGCGGACGAATTTGCCTGGCTGTCCGCCGACGACCCTCGGCCCTTCGTGGCCATGGCCAGGCAGGCGATGAAACGCGGATTCACCCGGCTGGCCCGGCAGCGGGCCTAGCACGGCGAATGGAGGAGAATGTGCCTACCTCGGTCATCGACGTGGCGATCGTGGGCGCCGGACCGTACGGGCTGTCGGTGGCGGCGCACGCGCTGCACGCCGGGCTCGACGCACGAGTGTTCGGCGAGCCGATGCGGGCGTGGGAACGCCACATGCCCAGAGGCATGCTGCTGAAGTCCGAGCCGGACGCGTCCCATCTCGGCGACCCGGATCGCAGACACGGCCTCGACGCCTTCCACCGGTACTCCTACGGGGAGCCGGTGCCGGTGGAGAGGTTCGTCGCCTACGGCAGGTGGTTCCGTCAGCAGGCGGTCGGCCGGGCGCTGGAGGAGACGGAGGTGACGGCCGTCGGCGTCGAGGGCGGGCTGTTCGCGCTCTCCCTGGCGTCGGGCGCGTCCGTGCTGGCCAGGACCGTCGTGCTGGCCCTGGGATTCCTGCCGTTCGCCCACCGGCCCCGCGCCCTGGCGGCGTTGCCGCCGGAGGTGGCCACGCACAGCTCCGACCACCATGACCTGAGCGGGTTCGCGGGCCGGGACGTGACCGTGCTCGGAGCCGGGCAGTCGGCGCTGGAGACCGCGACGCTGCTGGCCGAGGCGGGGGCGGCCGTCCGGCTCGTCGCCCGCACCGGCGCCCTGGCCTGGAACGACGTGCCCGTCGAGCGGCGCCCGGTCATGTCGCGCGTGCTGGCGCCCCGCTCCGCGCTCGGGAGCGGCTGGCCCTCCGTGGCCTGGTCGCGGATGCCGTACGCGGTCAGGCACCTGCCGCGGGCGGCCCGCGCCCACATCGTGCGCAACACCCTCGGACCGGCCGGGTCCTGGTGGCTGAAGGAGCGCTTCGACGGCACGGTGCAGGTGACCCTGGGGGCGCGGCTGGCGGCCTCCGAGTACCGCGACGGGGTCCGGCTGCGGCTGCGGGACCTCGCGGGAGCGGTCACCACGCTCGAGACCGAGCACGTCATCGCGGCGACCGGCTACCGGGTGGACGTGGCCAGGATCGGGATCCTCCACGACGACCTGCGGCGCGCGGTGGCGGCGCCCGGTCCGGCGCCGCGGCTCGGTCCCGCGTTCGAGACGTCCGTCGCGGGGCTGCACCTGGTCGGGCTCGCGGCGGCGGCGACGTTCGGACCGGCCATGCGGTTCGTGTGCGGCTGCGACTTCGCCGGCCGCCGCGTGACCAGGGGCCTGGTGGGCCGCCTGCGGGGAGCCCGGCCGTGAATCCGGGCAGAGCTGCTTCGGGGGGAGCGAGAATGGTTCTTCATGCGGTGCTGGCCTGCGTGGTCACGGTGTTCGCCGGCGTCCCCGGGGCCGTGGCCGAGGACGCGCCGTCGTCCTTCACCAACTCGCCGGCGACGGCCTCGGGGCGGACGCCGTCCGGCGTGACGGTGACCGTGCGCAAGACCATGATCGGGGAGACGCGCGTGGCCTCCGCCGAGGCGCTGACCGCGAGCACGTGGGCACCCGACGACGAATTCCTCGTCCCGGCCAACGCCAAGATGACGGCGGGATTCATGGACCTCTACGAGGACTTCGCGGCACGGCCCGGCGGCTGGAGCGGCGTGGCCATGCTGACGTTCACGTTCTCCCGGCCGGTACGCGACCCGCACCTGCACGTGTTCGGCACGGGCGGCGTGTCGCGCGACCCGAGGCGTGGCCGCGACGACTACTGGCCCGCCATCGACCTGGTCGACGGGACCCCGGACACGCCCGCCTTCTCCGCGGCGGCCGGCTTCCCCGGCTACCGGGTCACGGCGGACTCGATCGAGCCGGAAGCGGTCCGTCCCGTCAAGTCCACCACCTGCGGAGTCGTCTACACCTGCGGCACGGCCAAGGTGAAGGGCACCGTCACCGCGTTCACGATCCGGCTGAGCGCCCGTGACGTGCGCTACGCGCTCGGGGGCCCGGGCCCGCAACTGTGGGCCGCGTTCAAGATCACGCTGGCCGAGGACGACTCCGACGCGCCCGCCTCGTACGGAGCGGCCTCCCACGCGATCACCGACTCCTTCCTGGGGGCCTCGGCGACCGCCGACCATCTGGACGAGGTGAGCACGGCGGCCCGCGAGGTGAGCGCCGACGAGGACGACGCCGTGAGCTCCCCGGCGGAGATCACTGTCAAGGACCGGGTCGGCACGCTGACGGTGCCCGTACGGGCCGGGTCGCCCGCGTACCTCACCGGGTGGATCGACGCCGACCACGACGGCCGCTTCGGCACGGACGAGCGGGCCACCGCGCAGGTCGCCAAGGACGCCACCACCGCGGAGCTGCGCTGGAGTCTGCCGCAGACATTCCGTACCGGCCTCACCTGGATGCGGCTGCGCCTGGCCGCCCAGGCGACGGCCCTGCCCACGGGATGGGCCGACAGCGGCGAGGTCGAGGACCACCGGATCGAGCTCGTCCGCCCGGCGGACGACGCGTCGCCGGCGAAGGACTGAGGAGGGTCAGAGCGAGAGCGCGGGCTCCATGACCTCGGAGGGGCACAGCTGGCCGATCACCCTGCGCACCTGGGCGCGCAGGGCGGGATCCGTGAGATGGCCGTCCTTGTCGAAGTGCGGGCAGGCCGGGGAGATCACCAGCTCGGCCCCCATCACGACGGCGCCCGCCGCCTGAAGGTGCTTGTAGAGCTCCGCCTGGGCCCACATCGCGCCGCACGCCCGCGCGCTCGCGCTCATCACCGCCACGTGCTTGCCCGACAGCCCGTTGCGCGCCGACATCCAGTCCAGCGCGTACGTCAGCTCCTCGGGCAGCAGGCTGTGCTCGGGGGCGGTCAGCAGCACCGCGTCGGACGCGGCGACCAGCCCGATGAGCTCGCGCGCCATGACCGGCACCGGCCCGTGCGCGTACGGTGGGATCTCGCCGAGCCCCGGCCACACCGCGAAGTCGACGCCCACGGGCAGCTCGCCACCCGCCGCGTCCAGCAATTTGTTGATAAACGACCCCGCGTGGAGACTGGCGGCGATCCCGATGATTTTCACCCTCTGCTCCCGAGCGGTTCCGAAGTTTCCAGGAACCTGCCCGATGTCTCGGATGTCCAAGACCAGGGCCGGGTCAAGACACGACTGGGCCCGTTCGCGTCCTATCTCCGCGCCGGTTGATCGTCCGAGGCGCGCGGGCGGCGGAAGATCAGGGCCAGGACGCGCAGCACCAGGATGGCGGCGATCACCAGCAGGTTGTAGCCGATGAGCTGGAACAGCGTGGTGTTCGCCAGCGCCGGTGGGCCGCCGGCCGTCCCGAGGAGGATGACCGCCATCACCCCGGCCGTGGCGCCGAGCACCGTCAGCAGCACCTGGTGGAGCAGGCCCGTCACGTAGCGGCGGTCGCGGTCGTCGGCCAGCAGCCGCACGTTCATGGAGAACCGGCCGTGCTCCGCGGCGCTCGCGATGCGCTCGACACGGCGCGGCAGGCGGCGCAGCATCGGCAGCAGCGCGACCAGCTCCTGGGTGGCGGACTCCTTGATCGTCTCCGGGGTGATCCGCTCGGCGAGATGGCGGCCGGCGAACGACCGGGCCTCGCCGATGAGGTCGAACCCGGGGGAGAGGCGCACGAGCGTGCCCTCCAGGGTGGCCAGCGCGCGGAAGACGGCGGCCACCTCGGGCGGGATCGACAGCCCGTACGCCGAGACGATCCTGAACAGGTCGGTGAACATCTGCGCGCTGTCCATGCCGGCCGTCACGTGCCTGGCCATGAACTGGCCGAGCGCCCGTTCGAGCGCGGCCTCGTCGATGTCCTCCGGCCTGGGTACGACCTCGAGCAGCGCGTCGGTGACGCCCAGCGGGTCCTGGCGGTTCATGGCGAGCAGGAAGCGCCGCAGCGCCGAGCGCACGGAGTCGTCGAGCCGCCCGACCGCGCCGAAGTCGAGCAGCCCCAGCGTGCCGTCGTCGAGCAGCATGAGGTTGCCGGGATGCGGGTCGGCGTGGAAGACGCCCTCGATCAGGATCTGCCTGAGCAGGCAGTCGAGCAGGTCGCGGGCCAGCTGCGGGCCCTGCTCGGGGGCGGCGGCGGTGACGGGCCGGCCGGACAGGCGCCGCATGACGAGCACGCGTTCGGTGCACATGGCGCTGATCGGGGCGGGGTACGTGACACCGCCGCCGGCGGTGACGGCCGCCATGTTGGCCGCCTCCACCCGGAAGTCGAGCTCCTCGCGGATCGCCGCCGCGAACCCGTCGGCCAGGTCGCGCAGCCCGAGCGAGCGGCCCCAGCGGGTCCTGGACTCCAGCGTGGCCGCCAGCCGCCGGACGATGTCGAGGTCCTTCGAGACCACCGGCCAGATGCCCGGCCGCAGCACCTTGACCACGACGCTCTCGCCCGAGTGCAGGCGGGCGGCGTGGACCTGCCCGATGGAGGCGGCGGCCAGCGGCGTCCGGTCGAACTCGGCGAACGCCTCGTCCACCGGCCCGCCCAGCTCGGCGGCGAGCACCGGCTCGATCTCCGGCCACGGCGCCGGGGCGACCTGGTCCTGCAGCCGGCCCAGCTCCTCGACGAACTCGGCGGGCAGCAGGTCGCGCCGGGTGGACAGGACCTGGCCGAGCTTGACGAACGTGACGCCGCCCTCGTCGAGGGCCTCGCGCAGCGACCTGGCCAGCCGCACCTTTCCGGGGCGGTCGTCGAGCCGCTCGCCCCGGCCGCGCAGGTACGGGCCGAGGCCGTGCTTGATGGCGATCCTGGTGATCTGCGAGTATCGCCTGGCCCTGGAGAGGCGGCCGCGTACGGACCTGACGAGCTCCAGCGGCCCCGGCACCGAGCCCGGCGGCACCAGTGCCTCGGCGATCACCAGGATCACCATGGGGATCAGCACCACGCTCATGACGATGAGCAGCAGGATCCCCAGCGCCGGCGCGGCGGGCGGGTTCTCGCGGCCGATGGGGCCGAGCGAGGTCAGGATCGGCTCCAGCATCGGCTGCGCCAGCCCGAAGGCGACCAGCGCGGCCAGGAACGTGCGCAGCCTGCCGAACCTGACGCCCAGCAGGCGCTGCGCCGCCGTGGCCAGGCCGATGATCATCAGGAGCGTGAAGACGCTGAGGAGCAGCTGGGTGGGGAGATCCATAGGGCAGGATCATTCCACGGCGGCGCTCCTCGCCGGATGTCAGCGACGTGCCTCGGCGGTGGGGCCCGGTCAGCGGGCGGCGCGGGTCCGTCAGCGGGCGGGTCACTCCCTCGGAAGCTCACCTCGGCGGCCGTCAGGTCGTCGGGCACGTCCAGCCCTCCATCGGGCCCGGCTCCGGAGCGCGCCCCGA
>NZ_JBSFTC010000411.1:0-7920 GCF_053590415.1 Nonomuraea sp. NPDC003201 | reverse complement strand
CGGAGCTGCGCATGCGGTCCCTCACTTCGTGACTTCTCAAAAACGGGGGGCTACCGGCCCTGCTGTTCTTCGTCGGCTTCGGCGTCATCCCGCTCATCGGGGTCTTCGTGCTCAGCTTCACCGCCTGGGACGGGCTCGGCGAGATCCGTCCGGCGGGCTTCGACAGCTGGCGCGCCGTGCTCTCCGATCCCGGCCTGCCGCACGCGCTGTGGGTGACGTTCCTGGTCATCGCGATGTCGTGGGTGGTGCAGACGCCGGCGAGCATCCTGCTCGGCACGTTCCTGGCCGGCTTCCAGCGCTACCGCGCGGTGTTCTCGGTGATCTACTTCATCCCGCTGCTGCTCAGCTCGGCCGCCATCGCGATCACCTACAAGGCGCTGCTCGACCCGAACTTCGGGCTCGGGGCCGGGCTGGGGATCCCGCTGCTCGCGCAGGACTGGCTCGGTGAGCCCGTCCTCGCCTTCAGCGTCGTGATCTTCGTGGTGTCGTGGCAGTTCATCCCGTTCCACTCGCTGATCTACCAGGGTGGCGTGCGCCAGATCCCGCGCTCGATGTACGAGGCCGCCGAGATCGACGGCGCCGGCCGGGTCCGCATGTTCTTCAGCATCACCCTGCCCCAGCTCAAGTACACGATCATCACGTCCTCGACGCTGATGGTCGTGGGGTCGCTGGTCTTCTTCGACCTCATCTTCGTGCTCACCGCCGGCGGCCCTGGGGACGCCACCCGGGTGCTCGCCCTGGAGATGTACAAGAGGGGCTTCCAGGCCAACCTGATGGGCCCTGCCAGCGCGATCGCCGTCATCCTGGTCCTGGTGGGCCTGGCGCTGGCGCTGCTGCTGCGCCGCCTCGGCGGCCGGGACGCGAGCCACAGCCAGCTGGAAGGTGCCTGACATGACGACGACCCTCGCGAAGAACACCTCGCAGGCGGCGGCGCGGCACACCGCTCCCGGCCCCAAGAGGGTGACCCGCCGCCCCAACTGGCTGGGCGGGCTGGTCGCCTGGTTCTGGCTGGCGGTCGTGGTCGTGCCGATCTACTGGATCGTCATCACCAGCTTCAAGTCGCAGAGCAACTATTACGTCGAGAACCCCCTCGTGCCGCCGGCCGAGCCCACGCTGGCCAATTATCAGCTGGTCATCGAGTCGGACTTCATCCGATATTTCATGAACAGCGTCGTCGTCACGGTGGGCGCGGTCGCGCCCGCCGTGGCGGTGTCGTTCATGGCGGCGTACGCGATCGTCCGCAGCGGCAGGGGGCGGTTCCTGCGCTGGACCAACTCGGCGTTCCTCATGGGCCTGGCCATCCCCCACCAGGCCACGATCATCCCGATCTACCTGATCATCATCAAGCTCGGTCTCTACGACACGCCCATGGCGCTCATCCTGCCGTCGATCGCGTTCGCGATCCCGCTGTCGGTGCTGATCCTGTCGAACTTCATCAGGGACGTGCCCAAGGAGCTGTTCGAGTCGATGCGCCTCGACGGCGCCAGTGAGCTCGGCACGCTCTGGCACCTGGCGCTCCCCCTGACCAGGCCCGCCGTGGTGACGGTGACCATCTACAACGCCCTGACCATCTGGAACGGGTTCCTGCTGCCGCTGATCCTCACCCAGAGCCCCGAGCAGCGCACGCTGCCGCTGGCGCTGTGGACCTTCCAGGGCCAGTACAGCATCAACGTGCCCGCGGTGCTCGCCTCCGTCGTCCTGACCTCGGTCCCCATCCTCATCCTGTACGTGGTCGGCCGCCGCCAGCTGCTGGCCGGCCTGACCGCCGGATTCGGCAAGTAACGAGGAGCCGCCCGCCCCGGATTGCAAAATCGGACTGCGGTCCGGTAACGTCTTACCCACGTAACCGGACCGCAGTCCGACTTATTCTGGAGGCCATGACATGACCGCTCTGATCACCCGGGACGACCTCGCGGCCGCCATCGAGGCGGGCACGGTGACCGTGGTCGATGCGCTCGGCGGCGCGTACTACGCCCAGCAGCACCTCCCCGGCGCCGTCCCCCTGGCCCCGGCCGACGTGGACGTCCAGGCATCCGCGCTGCTGCCCGACAAGAACGCCGCGATCATCACGTACTGCTCCAACCCGGCGTGCCCGAACAGCGGCCAGGTCGCCGGCCGGCTCACCGCGCTGGGCTACACCGACGTGCGCAAGTACCGCGAGGGGATCGAGGACTGGACGGCCGCGGGGCTGCCCGTCCAGTCGTCCTGACCCCTCCTTCCGCTTACCGGCCGAAGCTGCCCGCCAGCACCTCCACCCGGTCCCGCTTCGCGTACAGCTCCCAGAAGCCGTCCGCGAGGACGTCCGGGTGGACCACCTCCGGCTCGAACTCGAGCGGCGCCGAGGACGAGGTGATCCCCCGGTGCGGCACGCTGCCCTCGATCAGCGCCCCCACGTTGACCGCTCCCACGTACACACCCTTGCCCGCGAGCTCGGTGTTGAGGGTGTGGAAGTAGTTGCGCAGCGCCGCCTGCGCCATGCCCGCGTTGCCGAGGCCCGGCGTCGGGTAGATCCCCGACTGCCCCGCGGTGAACAGGATCGCGCCGTCGCCCCGCTCGACCATGTCGGGCAGCACCTGCCGCACCAGCGCGACCGCCGAGAGCACGAACCGGTCCAGGATCACCCGCGCGTTCTCGACGTCGACGTCGAGCGTCGCCGCGATCCCCTCCCCCATGTTCCCGCCGCCGGGGCTGAACTCGGCGACGTCGATCCGCCCGTATGTCTCCTTGATGGCCGCGACCGCGGCGGCGAGCCGGCCGGGCTCGTAGACGTCGGCGGTGAATCCGGCCGCCTCGATGCCGTCGCGGGCGAGCTCGGCGACGAGGTGGTCGAGGTTCGGCCTGGTCCGGGCGACGAGCGCGATCCGGAAGCCCTCGCGCCCGAAGCGGCGGGCGAGGGACAGGCCCATGACGGGGCCGGCGCCGAAGATGGCGAGAGTTCTGGGCATGACTGCTCCTTAATGCATTCAGCTAAGTTGACTGCACTCCCAAGTTCTGTGCCGGAAGCATACGCACAAGTTGGGAGTGTTCTCAACTTCGCCTACGATGGGCCGCATGCCGACCCCCGCCAGACCGCTCCGCAGAGACGCGCAGCGCAACCGCGACCTGCTGGTGACGGCCGCGAGAGAGCTGTTCGCCGCCCGCGGGCTGGACGTCCCCCTCGACGAGATCGCCCGTACGGCCGGGGTGAGCAGCGGCACCCTCTACAACCACTTCCCGAGCCGCGACGACCTCGTCAACGCCGTCTTCGCCGACCGCACCGCCACCGTGGTGCAGATCTCGGAGCACGCCCTGTCGCTGCCGGACGCGTGGAGCGGGCTGGTGCACTTCCTGGAGCGGGTGTGCGAGCTGCAAGCCGCCGACCGCGGCTACAACGACCTCGTCTCGCGCCGGGGCCCGCAGCCCACCCCGGCCGGCGACCCGGCACTCGGCTACGCGATGATGTCGCGGATCATCGACCGCGCGCACGAGGCCGGGGTGCTGCGACCCGACTGCACGCTGGAGGACATGGTGTTCGTGACGTGGGGCATCGCCCGCACGGTCGAGGCCACCACCGCCGTCCGGCCCGAGGTGTGGCGGCGGCATCTGGCGTTGATCCTCGACGGGTTCCGCGCCCCGGCGGCGCATCCGCTGCCGGAGCCGCCCCTGCGGCCCGACGAGCTGATGCGCATCATGCGAGAGTTCTGCTGACCGTCGCCCGAACGCCAGGTGACGCCCGCCTGCGGCCCGAAATTGCCGCCGGGAACGACGACGGCAGATCGCATGACCCAAAGGTACGCGCGGCCGGGAATGCCCGGCGGCACCCATGCGTTGTGGCGAGCAACCGATTGAAGTTTCAACCAAACAGGAGGGGTCATGCCCGCCATCACCGCTGACACCCTGGCCCTGCCCCGCGTCGCCGCGCCCGACCCGGCCGCCGTCACGCGGCGGCCCGTGAAGTCGGTGACGACCGCGCCCAGCGGGTTCGAGGGCGAGGGCTTCCCGGTACGGCGCGCGTTCGCCGGCGTGCCGCAGTCCGCGCTGGACCCGTTCATCCACATGGACCAGATGGGCGAGGTCGAGTACGCGCCCGGCGAGCCCAAGGGCACCCCCTGGCACCCGCACCGCGGCTTCGAGACCGTCACCTACATCATCGACGGCATCTTCGAGCACCAGGACTCCAACGGCGGCGGCGGCACGATCACCGACGGCGACACCCAGTGGATGACCGCGGGCTCGGGCCTGCTGCACATCGAGAAGCCGCCGGAGCACCTGGTGGTCTCGGGCGGGCTGTTCCACGGCGTCCAGCTGTGGGTCAACCTGCCCAAGGCGCACAAGTTCCACCTGCCGCGCTACCAGGACATCCGCGGTCGCCAGGCGGCGCTGCTCGCCTCGGCCGACGGCGGCGCGCTGCTGCGGGTGACCGCCGGCGAGCTGGACGGCCACGCCGGTCCGGGCGTCACGTTCACCCCGATCACGATGGTGCACGCCACGGTGAGCCCCGGCGCCCGGCTGGAGGTGCCGTGGAACCCCGCCTACAACGCCCTGGCCTACGTGCTGGCCGGACACGGCTACGCCGGGGACGAGCGCACGCCGGTGCGCAAGGGACAGCTGGTCGTCTTCGGCCAGGGCGGGTCGATCACCGTCGCCGCCGACCCGGCCCAGCCGCAGGCCGAGCCGAACCTGGAGGTGCTGCTGCTCGGCGGGCAGCCGATCCGCGAGCCGGTCGTCCAGTACGGCCCCTTCGTGATGAACAACCGCGCCGAGATCCTTCAGGCGATGGAGGACTACCAGGCCGGCCGCCTGGGCGTCATCCCCGCCGAGCGCCTTCCGCACACCGGACAGGAGTGAACATGCCGATCGAGAAGCTGGCCGAGGAGTACAAGCGCGGGCGCCGGTTCTTCGACTCGCAGGACTACATCGGGGCCGCCCGCATCCTGGCCCAGGTGGTGGCCACGGCGCCGGACAACCTCGCGGCCCGGCTGCTGCTGGCCCGCGCCTACTACCACTCGGCCCAGCTGGGCCGGGCCGAGGCCGAGCTCCGGCTGGTGCTGGAGCGCGACCCGGCGGAGGGGTACGCCTGCCTGCTCCTCGGCCGTACGCTGCAGCGCCAGAACAGGCCGAAGGACGCCGAGCCGTACCTGCGCATGCATGCCGCGATGACCGGCGAGTGACCTGCGCGACGCTGAGCGCCGCCGTCCCCGGACGGTGGCGCTCCGGCCTGCAGTGATATCCATTCGAATATCGACAATAAAGGCATATCAGTCTTGGACAGCGCGAACGGCTCTGTGCTGTCATGACGCCCATGTCCCCTTCGAGCCCCTTGTGGAGCCTTGCCCGCCTGACCGGAGCGGCCGTGGCCGCCGGCACGGTGGTCGCCGCGATCGCGCTGCCCACCGTGGGCGGCACAGGCTCCCTGTTCGTCTCGGCCACCGAGATGCTTGATCTCAAGCCCGCCCAGCTCGAAGAGCCGCCCCTGGCCCAGACCTCCGTCGTGTACGACGCCGAGGGCGGCCGCATCGCCCAGTTCTACGCCGAGAACCGCAAGGAAGTGCGGCTGGACCAGATCGCGGACGTGATGAAGACGGCGATCGTCGCCATCGAGGACTACCGCTTCTACGAGCACGGCGCGCTCGACCTGGAGGGCACCGCCCGGGCCCTGGCCAAGAACCTCAGCTCGGGCGGCATCGCCCAGGGCGGCTCGTCGATCACCCAGCAGTACGTCAAGCAGGTCCTGCTGAACTCGGCCGACACCGAGGAGGGCAAGAACAAGGCGCTGGAGGCCAGCTACGCGCGCAAGCTCAAGGAGCTGCGGTACGCGATGGGCGTCGAGGAGAAGTACTCCAAGGACGAGATTCTCCGCCGATATCTGAACATCGCCTATTTCGGCGCGGGCGCCAACGGCGTGGAGGCGGCGGCGCGGCGCTTCTTCGGTGTCTCGGCCGCCGACCTCGACCTGACCCAGGCGGCGACCCTGGCCGGCGCCGTCCAGAACCCCAACAGGACCGACCCCGGGCTCGGCAAGCAGCCCCGCAAGCTGCTGCTGGAACGCCGGAACGTGGTGCTGGACCGGATGGCGCAACTCGGCCGGATCACACCGGATCAGGCGGCGCGCGCCAAGGCGGCGAAACTCGGCTACAAGGGCGTCGAGGCGCCCAACGGCTGCCAGGCCAGCCGCTATCCCTACTTCTGCGAATACGTACGTCATGAGCTGCTCACCAGCCCCGCCTTCGGCAGGACCGAGCGGGCCAGGAAGCAGCGCTTCGCCCGCGGCGGCCTGAAGATCTACACGACCCTGGACCCAAAGGCGCAGCGGGCGGCGGAGACGGCGATCAGGAAGCACGTGTTCGCCTCGGACCACCCCGTCGCCGCCGAGGCGCTGGTCAAGCCGGGCACCGGCGAGATCAAGGCGATGGCGGCCAGCCGCCCCTACGGCCGTTCGGCCAAGCGGAACGAGATCTCCTACAACCCGGTGGCGGACAAGCGGCACGGCGGGTTGATCGGCTTCCAGGCGGGCTCGACGTTCAAGACGTTCACGCTGATCACGGCGCTGGCGCAGGGCATGAAGATCGACGACGGGATCAGCGTGACCAACGCCTACACCGCCCCCGGCTACGCCTCGTTCAAGAACTGCAAGGGCCAGAACATGGGCATCCCGTCCTGGACGGTCACCAACGACGAGGGTTCACCCGGTTTCAAGACGCTCGCGACCGGTACGTGGGGGTCGGTGAACACGTTCTTCATGGCGCTGGAGCAGCGGGTCGGCCTGTGCGAGACGGTGCAGACGGCCAAGTCGCTGGGCATCAGGCGGGCGGACGGGGGGCCGCTGCAGGAGTACGAGACGTTCACGCTCGGGATCAACGAGATGGACCCGGTGACCGTGGCCACCGCGTACGCGGCCGTCGCGGCCCGCGGCACGTACTGCGCACCCATGGTCATCACCAAGGTGACGGAGGCGAGCACGGGCAGGGCGACCTCGTACGAGCCGTCGTGCCGCAAGGCGCTCGACCCGGAGGTGGCCGACGCGACCGCGCACGTCCTGTCCGGCGTGTTCACCAAGGGCACGATGCGCGGGGTCGGCGGCATCGGCCGCCCGGCGGCAGGCAAGACGGGCACCACGGACGGGTACGCCACGGCCTGGTTCGCCGGATTCACCCCCGACCTGGCGGGAGCGGTCAGCGTCGGCGACCCGCGCGGCTCCCAGCGCTACAAGCTGACCGGCGTCACGATCGGCGGCCGCACCTTCGGCGCGGTGGCGGGCGCCTCGGTGCCCGGGCCGATCTGGAAGGACACCATGATGGCGGCGCTGAAGGACGTGCCGGCCGCGGACTTCACCCCGGTGAACACGGCCCGCTTCGGCGGCTGCGGCCAGAGCTGCGCACCGCCCCGCGAAGACCGCCCGGACCCGGCCCAGGACCAGCTCGCGGACATCGAGGGCTGACCCCGTTCCGGCCGCCGTCTCCTGCGAAAGGGCCGGCGTCCGAGATGCCGGCACACACCACCGTGCTCAGGAGGTTCGCCGGCCGGGGTTGCGCGGTGAGGCGGTGATCGGCCAGTATCGTCGGCATGACTTGTGGAAAGGGCGGTCTCCGCCCGGCCCGTTGAGGCCCATGGAGCCGGCCGAGGAGCCGGCCCCCGACATCTCCGCCGATGCCTTGCTGGCGCGTTTCGCGCCTCTGCCGTACCCGCGGCGCATGCGGGCGCTGGCGCTCCACGCCCGCCGGCTGGCCGGCACCTCCCAGTTGCGCGTCCTCCTGGACGAGCTGTCCGCGCGGGATCGGTACGCCCGGCGTACGGCGCTGCACGTGGCCATGGCGGCGCGCGACCTCGAGCACGTCCGGGAGGTTCTCGCCGGGCCGGACATGGGGCTGCGGCGCGCGGCGCTGCGTGCGGTGCGGACCCTGCCCGTGCCGGATCCGGCGGTGGCCGCGGCGTTCGAGGACG
>NZ_JBSFTC010000410.1:0-7921 GCF_053590415.1 Nonomuraea sp. NPDC003201 | reverse complement strand
CTCGGGGCGCAGCGTGGGGCTCGGGTGGGGCGTGGTGGTGGTGTTGGGGCCGGGTGAGACGTACACGCTGGCGGCCGAGCGCTTCCACTGCAGGGTCGTGACGGAGGTCGGCGAGTCGGCCTAGTTCGCGCTGGGGCGGGGCCGGGCCGGCAGCCGCGACCTGTCGCTCGGCCCGCTGGGCGGCGGGCCGCACCACGTGGCCAGGCAGCCGCTGGACGCCCGCGAGACCGAGCTGGCCGTACGTCTGATCACCGCTCACCTGACCTGAGAGGCATCCGATGGACCTGGATCACGCCCGCACGGTCGCCGTCGAAGCCGCCGAGGCCGCGGGGGCGCTGCTCCGGGAAGGCATGAGCGGCGTGGTCGGCGTCCGGGCCAAGGGTGAGGCGGGCGACGTGGTGACCGACCTCGACCTGGCCTCGGAGAAGCTGCTGCTGGAGCGCATCCTGACGGCGTACCCGTCGCACACGGTGATCGCCGAGGAGTCGGGGCTGGTGGGGGCCGCGGGCGGCGAGTGGACGTGGCTGGTCGACCCGCTCGACGGCACCAACAACGTGGCGATCGGCCTGCCCGCCTACGTGGTGGGCGTGGCGCTGTGCCGGGGCGGGCGTCCCGTGCTGGGCGTGGTGCACGATCCCGTCGCCGACCGGACGTGGTCGGCCGTCCGCGGGCGGGGGGCGCTGTCCGCTCCGGCGGGGTCGTCCTCCGGGGTACGCCTCGCGCCCCCGTACGCGCCGAGCCCGCACGGGCCGCTGCTGGCCTGGACCCAGGGCTACGGCGTGACCAGGGACGACGCGACCGCACGCGCGCTGCGCACGGCGCTGGAGCTCAACGCGCGGCGGGTGCTGCAGCTGTGGGCGCCGCTGCTGGCGTGGGCGATGCTGGCGCGCGGCGACATCGACGGCATCGTGGGCTACCGGGCCGAGGCGGTGGACCTGCCCGCGGGCGCGCTGCTCGCAAGGGAGGCCGGCATCGAGATCAGGGCGCTGGACGGCGGCCCGTTCGAGGAGTGCATCGACGGCACGGCCGACGACCGCAGCTTCGTCGCCGCCCATCCCCGGGCCGTCCCCGGGCTGCTCGCCCTCCTCGGGCCCGAATGAGGAAAAGTCCGCAGAACATGTGTGTCCTTCGCCGATGAGTTCCGCTCCCGTTCGAGGTCTATTGGGAGAGAACGGAACAAGGGAGAGGGGCTCGACATGATGACCACGACCGAGCTGGCGCAGGTGCTCTTCGCGACCGCTCTGCAGCCGTCCGACCGGCTGTCCCCGTTCCAGATCCGCGAGGCCGTGGACGAGCGGCTGTGCCGGTGCGGCGGCGACGCGGCCCGGTGCGCGGCGTACGTGGCGCAGGAGGCCGGCGACCACCCCGAGACGTACGTCGTGCGGATGCGCTGGGCGCTGGACGCGGTCGCCGGCGCCTACGCGCCGGCCGCCGCCTGATCAGCTGAACCGCACCAGGGTCCACACGGTGGCGAGCAGCCCGGCCACGGCCAGGCCCGTGCCGGTGAGCAGGAAGCGGCGCATCGGGACCTTGACCTCGTGGCGGCGGCACGACTCGAACCACAGCAGCGTGGCCAGCGACGCCCACGGCGTGATGACCGGGGCCACGTTGGTGCCGGCCAGCAGGGCCAGCAGCTGGTCCTGGTCGGCGGCCGGGATGACGGTCTCGACGGCCTTGTAGGCGGGCAGGTTGTTGATGGTGTTGGAGAGCCCGGCCCCGACAGCGGCCGTGCGGTAGGGGTCGCCCTCCGTGCCGACCATCCAGGTCATCAGGTCGGACAGGCCGTGCCTGCTGAGCGTGGGCACCACCAGGAACAGCCCCGTCACGAAGATCACGAGCTGAAACGGGACGAGGCTCCAGGTCAGGCGGTCGCGGGCGCGTACCAGGAAGGCCACCACGATGATCGCGGCCGCCGCGGTGGCGGCGATGGCCACGTGCGTCTTGAGCAGCAGCATCGCGATGAACAGCAGGCAGCCGGCCGACGCGGCGCCGAACAGCACGCGGTCGGCCACCGGCTCCAGCAGCGGCGGGGTGTAGCGCAGGTCGCGCCGCTCGCCCCGGCGCCAGTAGAACACCCACAGGAACACCATCGTCACCGCGATCGAGGCGAGCTGCGGGGCCCACATGCGCGCCGCGAACTCCTGGGCGTCCAGGCCGATCTTCTCCATGCCCAGGAGGTTGGTCAGGTTGGAGACGGGGAGCAGCAGGCTCGCGGTGTTGGCCAGCCAGATCGTGGTCATGGCCAGGGGGAGGGCGGCGATGCGGGCCCTGGGGGCGAGGGCGAGCATGACGGGGGTGAGCAGGACCGCCGTCGTGTCCAGATTCAGAAATATCGTGATAAATGACGCGAAGGCGGTGCAAAGAAAGAACAGGGCGGCGTAGTTGCCGCGTCCGAGCACCGCCATCCTCGCCGCGATGGCGTCGAAGACCTGGGCTTCCTTGGTGAGCTCGGCCAGCACGATGATCGCGACCAGGAAGATCAGCAGGGGCCCGATCTCATCCAGGCTGGCGAGCGCGTCCTGCCACGGCAGCAACCCGGTCGCCACGAACACCACGCCGAGTATGAGCAGCCCGATCCTGATCAGGTCGAGCACGCCAAGACGCCACACCCGATAGATGATCCCACACGCTGAAAACCTGCGGTCCCACAGGGGATACTGAGCTCATGGCGCGTGACGGCAGGCCGACCGAGATCTTCGTCAGCTACTCCCCGGCCGACACGGCGTGGGCCACCTGGATAGCCTGGGAGCTCGAGGCGGCCGGCTACAAGACCATGATCCAGGAGTGGGACTTCGTACCGGGCACCAACTTCATCGACTTCATGGACCGCGGGGTCAGCGAGGCGCAGGTGGTCGTGGCCGTGCTCTCGCGCAACTACCTGACCTCCCGCTACGGCCGGATGGAGTGGCAGGCCGCGCTGCGGGCCGACCCCGACAACCCCTCCAACAAGCTCGTCACGATCAGGCTGGAGGACGTCCGGCTCGAGGGCCTGCTGTCCACGATCACCTGGGTCGACCTGCTGGGCGTCACCGACCCCGGGCAGGCCAGGGCGTTGCTGCTGGGCCGGGTGCGGGAGGCGATGGCGGGCCGGGCCAAGCCGGCGGCGGCGCCCGCGTTCCCCGACGGCTCCCGGGTGCCGGTGCCCGTCCCGACGCTGCCGCCGCCGGGCGACCGGGCCAGGGCCCGGCGGACGCCGGTGGCGGCGCCGAAGTTCCCCCCGGCGGTGAGCGCCGACCGGGCGCGCGAGTCGATCAGCGTGCTGCACATCGGCGGCCCCAGGTTCGGCCGGGCGCTGCCCGATCCGGGCGAGCCGTTCACGCCCGAGGACATGCAGGCGCGCATCTGGGCGGATCTGACCGCCATGTACGACCGGGGCATGCCGCGTCCCGACCTCATGCTGGTCACCGGCGACCTGACGGAGTCGGGCAGTCTGGGGCAGTTCGGGCAGGCGACGCGGTTCGTGACCGACCTGCGGCTGCTGATCGGGCTGGAGCAGCACCGGCTGATCCTGCTGCCCGGCCCGCGCGACGTGACCAAGGCCGCCGCCAGCGCGTACTTCATGACCTGCGAGGCCGACGACGTGAGCCCGCAGCCGCCCTACTGGCCCAAGTGGCGGCACTTCGCCGGGCTGTTCGGCGAGGTGTACCAGGGGCTGGACGACCGGGTGTTCGACGGCGGGCAGCCGTGGACGCTGTTCGAGGTGCCCGACCTGAAGGTGGTCGTGGCGGGGCTCAACTCGACGATGGCGATGAGCCACCTCGAACGGGACGCGTACGCGCAGCTCGGGGAGGCGCAGGCGGCCTGGTTCGCCGAGCGGCTGCGGCCGTACGAGGAGGGCGCGTGGCTGCGGCTGGGCGCGATCGGGCATCCGCCGGGCGAGCTGCGGGACGCGCCCACGTTCGAGCGGCTGCTGACCCACCGGCTCAACCTGCTCTTCCACGGCGGGTCCGCCCACCGGGCCGAGGGAGTGATCGCCGCGCCGCGCTCCGGGCGGCACCAGGTGGTCGAGATCACCCCTGACGGCCTGCGGATCTGGCTGCCCGACGCGGGCGAGCCCGAGCCGGTCCCGTACCGGTGGAAGGCCGTACGGGCCACCTTCACCGGCGAGAGCCCGGCCCCCGAGCCGCCCGCGCCCAAGCCGGACGAGCGCGCGCCGAGCCCGGTCGAGCTGCTGCTCGACCGGATCGCCGAGGTCTGCGAGGCCAGGCACGAGCGGGCCAGGATCCGCCGGTTCGACGCGCACCTCGTGGTCACCCACCCGGAGGACGGTTTCGTCCGCCAGACGATGATCGGCGCGCACGTCGGCGAGCTGACCGAGAGCACCGCCGACGGTTTCGTCCGCCAGGCGCACGCCACCGGCCTGGCCGCCGAGCTGGTCTACCAGGGCCCGCCCGCCTCCCGGGCGGTCCGCGACGACCTGATGCGCAAGGGGGTGCGGCTGCGCACCTTCACCGAGTTCCAGGGGCTGCTCGACCTGACTGGCTACGTCGCCGAGCAGACGGCCAGGCTGACGGCCGACCGCCGCTACCCGCCCGACCTGTACGTGCCGCAGCGCTACCGCGAGCTCGACCGCCAGGGCGGCCAGGTCAAGCACGGCCTGACCGACGAGCTGATGCGGCTGCTGGCCACCGACCACGGCAGGTTCCTGCTGCTGCTCGGCGACTTCGGCCACGGCAAGACGTTCGCGCTGCGGGAGCTGGCCCGGCGCATCCCGGTCGAGCTGCCGCATCTGACGCCGATCCTGATCGAGCTGCGCGCCCTGGACAAGGCGCACTCCGTGGACGCGCTGGTGGCGGCCCATCTGGCCGGGCACGGCGAGGAGTTCATCGACCTCAAGGCGTTCCGCTACCTGCTCAGGCAGGGGCGCATCGTGCTGCTGTTCGACGGGTTCGACGAGCTGGTGACCCGGCTGACGTTCGACCGGGCGGCCGATCACCTGGCCACGCTGCTGGCTGCGGCCGAGGACAAGGCCAAGATCGTGGTCGCCAGCCGTACGCAGCACTTCAAGTCGCACAGTCAGGTGCTGACCTCGCTCGGCGAGATGGTGGGGGTGCTGCCGCAGCGGCGGGTGCTCAGCGTGGAGGACTTCACGCACGACCAGATCCGCTCCTACCTGGCCAACCGCTTCGACGACGGCGACGAGGCCGGCGCGCGCATGTCGCTGATGGGCGAGATCAAGGACCTGCTGGCGCTGGCCCAGAACCCGCGCATGCTGACCTTCATCGCCGACCTCGACGCCGACCGGCTGCGTACGGTGGCGGGCGCCCGCCACACGATCAGCCCCGCGCTGCTGTACGACGAGATCCTCAGCTCATGGCTGGCCTTCGAGGAGCGGCGGGCCAGGATCCCGGGCTCGGCCACGGCGTTGACCGTCGATGAGCTGTGGCAGGCGGTGACGGCGCTGGCGATGCGGCTGTGGGACACCGGCGAGTCGCTGCTGGGCGTGGACGAGCTGACCGAGATCGGCGAGACGCTGACGGATCTGTCCGACGGGCAGCTGTCGGCGGCGCACGCGGCGTACCGGATGGGCTCGGGCAGCCTGCTGGTGCGGACCGAGGACGGGATGTTCGGGTTCATCCACGCGTCCGTGATGGAGTGGCTGATCGCCCGCCACATCGCCCTCGACAACTTCGCGCTGCTGTCCCGCCGGCCGCTGTCGGCGCTGACCGTGGAGTTCCTGTGCGACCTGGCCGACGTACGGGCGCTGCACGCGTGGGCGGCCGACCCACCGGGCGACGACGTGTCCAGGGCGAACGCGGTCAAGATCTCGGCCAGGCTGCGCACCCCGGCCCGGGCCGACCTGCGCGGCGCGAACCTCAAGGGCGAGGACCTGTCGGCCAGGGACCTGAGCGACGTCGACCTCACCGGCGCCGACCTGTCCGAGGCCACCCTGGCGGGCACCAACCTGTCCCGGGCCACCCTGCGCGAGGCCAGGCTGACCGGGGCCCGGCTCGACGGCGCCGCGCTGACCGGGGCCGACCTGACCGGCGCCGACCTGTCGGGGGCCCGGCTGGCGCGGGTGGACCTGAGCGACGCGGCGGTCGAGGGCGCCCGCTGGCACCGGGCCTCGCTGATCAACGTGACCGGCACGCTCCCCCACCTGCCCGGCGCGGCGGTGGTGCCGGGCCAGCCGGTGGAGGTCGAGTTCGCCCCGGCCGGCATCGGCGTCCCGTACGGCTACCACTTCCAGACCAGCCGCCTGCCCGAGCCCATCGCCTACAGCCCCGACGGCTCCACGATCGCGATCGGCAACGAGGACGGCGGCGTGCTGCTCTGCGTCGGCGGCGCCCCCGTGCGCACGCTGCAGGGGCACCGGGGCCGCGTCTACGCGGTCACGTTCGCCCGCACCCGCGACCTGCTGGCCACGGGCGCGAGCGACGGAGCCGTCCTGCTCTGGGACTCCCTCACCGGCGAGTGCCTGCACGCGCTCAAGGGCCACGCCGACGGCGTCTGGCCGGTACGCCTCAGCCCGGCCGGCGACCTGGTGGCGGCCGGGGGCGGCGACGGCATCGTACGCGTGTGGGAGACGGCCACCGGGCGGCTCGCGCACGCGCTCGAAGGGCACCAGGCGCCGATCTACACGGCGTCGTTCGGCCACTCGGTGCTGGTGACGGGCGACGCGGCCGGTGTCGTACGCGTCTGGGACCTGACGTCCGGGCAGGTGAAGGAGACGCTCGACGGCCATCGCGGCAGCGTCTACCGCGCCGTGCACAGCCCGGACCGCCGCCTGCTGGCCACCGGCGACGAGGCCGGCACCGTCAGGCTGTGGGACACCGCCACGTGGCGGCCGCTGCACGTGCTGGGCGGGCACGCCGGCAGCATCTACTGTGTGGCGTTCTCGCCGGACGGCTCGCTGCTGGCCACCGGCGACACGGCCGGCGCCGTACGCCTGTGGGAGCCGTCGGGCGAGTCCCGGGGCGTGCACACCACGCACGCGGCGGCCGTCTACCAGGTGACCTTCAGCCCCGACGGGCAGGCGCTGGCCAGCGGCGACTCGGGCGGCGTGCTCCGGCTCCAGCCGATCGGCGGCGGCCAGCGGGTCGAGCTGACGGGCCACCGGAGCTCGGTCTGGCCGTTCGCGTTCCGGCCCGACGGCCAGCAGATCGCCACCAGCAGCAACGACGGCACCGTGCGCCTGTGGGACCCGGGCTCGGGCAAGTGCCAGCGGGTGCTGCGCGGCCACGGGCGGCGCATCTCGTCCGTCAGGTTCAGCGCCGACGGCTCGATGCTGGCGACCAGCGGCAACGACGGCGTCGTACGTATCTGGGAGCCGCGTACGGGACGGCGGCTGCGGGAGTTCACCGGCACGGCCGACCGGCTCATCTCGGCCCTGTTCTCCCCCGCCGGGCCCGTGCTGGCCACCTCCAGCAACGACGGCGGCGTGCACTTCTGGAACGCCGCCACCGGCGACTACGAGCGCGAGCTGAGCGCCGAGACCGACCATGTCTGGGCCGAGGCGTTCAGCCCCGACGGCCTCCTGCTGGCCACGGCCAACGACGACGACAGCGTCAAGATCTGGTACCGCCCGACCGGACGGCTGGCGGGCCACCTGGCCGACCACCGCGGGCGGGTGCGCTCGATCGCGTTCAGCCCCGACGGCGAGTACGTGGCCACGGGCTGCGACGACCGGCTCGTGCGCCTGTGGCACGTGGCCTCCGGCGGCCGGGTCGCCACGCTCAAGGGCCACACCGACCGGGTCTACTCGGTGGTCTTCTCCCCCGACGGCCGCCACCTGGCCAGCGCCGGCAACGACGGCCGGGCCATGGTGTGGGAGCTGCGCCCGGGACAGCCGTGGCAGCCGCGGCTGGTGCACGAGCTCTGGCACGAGGGGCGGCTGTGGAGCCTGGCGTTCGACGCGACGGGCGAGCGCCTGGCCACGGGCGGCGACGACCTGGTGGTGCGGGTCTGGGACACCGCGACC
>NZ_JBSFTC010000409.1:0-7924 GCF_053590415.1 Nonomuraea sp. NPDC003201 | reverse complement strand
GCCCCGGCGGGCCGTGGGGCGGCCAGCGGGGCTGGGGCGGCCGGGGCCGCAAGGCCAAGCGGGGCGACGTACGCGCCGCGATCCTGGCCCTGCTCTTGGAGGAGCCGCGCAACGGCTACCAGATCATCCAGGAGATCGCCGAGCGCAGCGAGGGCGGCTGGAAGCCCAGCCCCGGCGCCGTCTACCCGGCGCTGCAGCAGCTCACCGACGAGGGCCTGGTGATCTCGGAGGAGAGCGAGGGCCGCAAGACCTTCCGCCTCACCGAGGCGGGGCGCAACTACATCGAGTCGCACGCGGACGAGGTCCGGGCCCCGTGGGACGAGATGCGCCCCGACATCGACGACAACACCGCCGATCTCTGGCACATCGCCCGGCAGTCGGCCTTCGCCATGATGCAGGTTTTGCAGACCGGGAACGACGCACAAATCCGAGAAGCGCGTAAGACTCTTATAGAGACCCGGCGCAAGCTCTACCAGATCCTGGCGGACGACGAACCGGGCGAGGAGTGAGCGCGAGCTTCCGGAAGGATTCGGGATCAGGTATGGACTCGCACGACCTTCGCATCGGCGACGCCGAGCGTGAGCAGACGATGGCCGTCCTGCGCGAGCACTTCGCGCAGGGCCGCCTGACCCACGAGGAGCTCGACGAGCGACTCGACCAGGCGCTGGCCTCGAAGACGGCCCGTGACCTGTCGAAGGTGACGGCCGACCTGCCGGGGCCGCAGCCCGCGCCCGGCTACCGCGAGCCCGCACCCCACTACGACCCCCACTACGACCCCCACCACGACCCCCGCCATGACCCCCACTACGACATGGACGGCTGGCGGGAGGCGATGTCGGCGCACCGCCGGCAGATGCAGTCCATGCACCAGTCCCACCATGACATGCGCCACTCCATGCACCAGGCCCGCCGGGAGATGCGCCGTCAGTGGCGCGAGCAGGGCGGCAACCACCCGTGGCGGCGCCATCGCGGGCCGCACCCGTTCATGGGCGTGCTGTTCGTGTTCCTGCTGCTGGGGCTGATCTTCGGCGGGTTCGGGATCTTCAAGGTGCTCTTCGTGGTGTGGCTGGGAGCCATGGTGTTCAGCCTCATCCACCGGCGCTTCCACTCCCGGCGCTGACGGTCCGCCCGGATCGTTTTGGGCCTTGACCCTGTCAGGGGCTCATTTCATGATCAGGGCGGATCTTCAGAGTCGAAGGGACGCCGCATGACCCAGCAGGGCGCTCCGGCCCGCCGCACGAACCCGTTCGCCGCCGTCGCCCCGGCCGACGGCCTCGCCCTGGACGTGCCGGAGTACCAAACCGGTTTCGACCGCGACCACGCGATCTGCCCCGAGCCGATGTGGAAGCTGGAGCGCGCCCAGCACTTCTACGAGCCGGACGTGGCGAGCTGGCGGGCCATGATGGACGGCGACTGGGAGCGTTCGCTGGCCCTGACCGCGCACATGGCGGCGACCGTGGCCGACTATTTCCGGCACCGCGTCCCGGTCAAGCGGGTGCGGGTCGTCGAATTCCCGATCACCTCGTACCTGCAGTGGGAGATGCACATCCTGGCCTTACGCGCCAGGGCCGGCTCCCCGTGCCGGGTGGTGCCGGCCGAGCGGGTGGCGGGGCTCGACCCGATGCCGGAGCTGGTGATCTTCTCTCCGTCCCTGATGTACGAAGTGCTGTACGACCGGTACGGCGGGGGCATGGGCGGGCGGCGGATCACCGACCCCGCGGTCGTGGGGCCGTGCCTGCGGACGGTCCAGGAGCTGTTCGCCGAGGGGGAGAACGTGCTCGACTTCCACGAGCGGGAGATCGTGCCGCTGCCGCCGCCGCAGGTCACCGACGAGATGCGGGCCGCGCTGCCCGCCTACGCGCACCGTACCGAGGAGTTCCGGGTCTGAGCGCCCCCTTCACCTTTCTCAGCAGGCACATTTCTCAGCAGGCCGGGAGCCGGGCGCACGCCACGAGGTGGCCGGGTTCGGCCTCCAGCAGCGCTCCCGTGCCGCCGCGCTCGTGGTAGAGGCAGGTTTCCACGGGCGTGGCGTCGTCCCAGGCCTGGTGCAGGCGCGGCACGGCGGACAGCAGTTCGCGGGTGTACGGGTGCAGCGGATCGCCGAAGACCTTGTCCGTCGGCCCCATCTCGACCACGCTCCCCTGGCGCAGCACCACCGTGCGCTCGGCGAGGTAGTTGCCGAGCGAGAGGTCGTGCGTGATGTAGAGCACGCCGAGGCCCCGGGTCTTCAGCTCGGCGAGCAGGTTGAGCACGTCGATGCGGGTGGAGGCGTCCAGCATGCTGGTGATCTCGTCGGCCACCAGCAGCTTGATGTCGAGCAGCAGCGCGCGGGCGATGAGCAGGCGCTGGAGCTGGCCGCCGCTGAGCTGGTGCGGATACTTGCCGAGCACCTGGTCGGGGTTGAGCCGCACGTCGCGCAGGCACGCCGCGACCCGTCCGGCCCACTCGGCCGCCGGGACGGACGGGTGGTACGCCTCCTTGACCAGGTCGAACACCCGGTCGGCCTTGAACACCGGGTTGAACGAGCTGAACGGGTCCTGGAAGATGCCCTGGATGTGGCGGTAGTACTCCTTGCCGCCGCGCACGGGCCGCCCGTCGAAGGTGATCGTGCCGCTGGTGACCGGGTTCAGGCCGAGGATCATCCGGCCGATCGTGCTCTTGCCGCTGCCACTCTCCCCGATGAGGGAGACGACCTCGCCGGGCACGACCTCGAAGCTCACGTTCCGTACGGCCGCGACGCTCTTGCCGCCGAACGCGCCGATCCTGAATTCCTTGGTGACGTCGTCGAGTTTCAGCATCAGGCCTTCCAGCAGGCGACGTGATGGTCGGAGGCGAGCTCGACCACGGGCGGTTCCTCGGCGCACTCGTCCCCCGCGATCGGGCAGCGGTCGCGGAAGCGGCAGCCTGCGGGCGGGTCCAGCAGCGACGGCGGGCTGCCGGCGATGCCCTCCAGCCTGCGGTCGGCGTAGCGGACGCCGACCTCGGGCAGGGAGTCGAGCAGCAGCTTCGTGTACGGGTGGCGGGGCGCCTTGACGATCACGTCGGCGGGCGCCTTCTCGGCGAGCCTGCCCGCGTACATGACCATGATCGTGTCGGCGATGTGGTGGGTGAGCGCGATGTCGTGGGTGACGAAGATCATGCTCTTGACGTAGCCGCTCTCGCGGAAGCCGAGCAGCGCGCGGGCGACGGCCTTCTGGGTGGAGACGTCGAGCGCGGAGGTGACCTCGTCGGCGATCAGCAGGGACGGGTCGAGCAGCGTCGAGATGACCATCACCATGCGCTGCTTCATGCCGCCGGACAGCTCGATCGGGTAACGGTCGAGCACCTCGCGGGGCAGGCCGACCTGGTCCATCCGGCGTTCCAGCTCGGCCGCGTCCACCTCCGCGCCCCTCGACCTGAGCAGCTCGCCGACCATCCTGCGGATCCTGCGGGTGGGGTTGAGCGCGCTCATGGCGTACTGCGGGATGAGGGAGACCTCCTTGAAGCGGAAGTCGTTCATCCCGCGGTCGTCGGCGATGGGCAACTCCCGGCCGTCGAGCACGACCCGGCCGCCGACGTGGCGCATGCGGCCGTCCATGCGGATGAGGCTCTTGCCCAGCGTGCTCTTGCCGCAGCCGGACTCGCCGACCAGGCCGAGGATCTCGCCGTCCGACAGCTCGAAGGACATGCCGTCGAGGGCGCGGACCTCGCCCCTGAGCGTGCGGTAGTGCACCCTCAGCTCGCTGACCTGCAGGCTCATGTCTCCCTCAGTTTCGGGTTGAAGACCTCGTCGAGGCCGACGTTGGCCACGTACAGGGCGCCCACGATGGCGGTGATGGCCGCGCCCGGCGGCACGAACCACCACCACATGCCGAGCTGGAGCGCGCTCCACTGGTTGGCGTTCTGCAGCATCAGGCCGAGCGAGACCCCCTCGGTCGGGCCGAGGCCGATGAAGTCGAGCGAGGAGGCGATGAGGATCGAGCCGCCGAACAGCAGGATGAACGTCATGAACAGGTAGGAGCTCATGTTCGGCGCGATCTCCCTGGTGATGATCTTCCAGGTGCTCGCGCCGCTCATCCTGGCCAGGTCCACGAACTCCCTCGTACGCAGGGAGAACGTCTGCGCCCTGATCGCCCGCGCCGCCCACGGCCACTGCGTCAGGCCGATGAACAGGCCCTGCACGGCCACGCTCCTGATCCCCAGGTACGCGTTGATGATCAGCAGCACGGCCAGGGTCGGGATGACGAGGATGACGTTGGTCAGCATGTTGAGCACCTCGTCGACGATCCCGCCGCGGTAGCCGGCCACGAACCCGACGAGCATGCCGATGGCCGCCGCGATGCCGCCGCCGACCACTCCCACGGCGAAGGTGCTGCGCAGGCCGTGCACGAACTGCAGGAAGATGTCCTGGCCGAACGTGGTGGTGCCGAGCCAGTGCCCGGCCGAGGGCGGGCTCATGGGCTGGGGGCCGTACTCGTTGGGCGTGCCGCCGGTCAGCACCGGCCCGATCAGGCCGAGCAGGAGCAGCACCAGCACGAGGCCGAAGCCGAACATCAGCTTGCCGTTGCGCACCGCGAAGTAGAGCGCCTCGCGCCGGACTCCGGCCCGCTCGCGCGGGGCGACTTCCTGAAGTGCCGTCATGCCCGCGCACCCGCCATTCCCGCCCTCGTACGCGGATCGACCACGACGTAGACGATGTCGATGATGAAGTTGGCGATCAGCACGCCGAGCACGATGAACAGGAACGTGCCCTGGAGCAGGAAGAAGTCCTTGTTCTTGATGGCGTTGAGGATCAGGCTGCCCAGGCCCGGGTAGGCGAAGACGATCTCGGTGACCAGGGCTCCGGCCACGATCACGCCGAGTTGCAGGGCCAGGCCGGTGATCTGGGGCAGGACGGCGTTGCGGAAGGCGTACCTGCGGATGAGCCTGGCCGGCGCGCCGAGCGCGGCCAGGTAGTTGGAGTAGTCGGACTCCAGCTCATAGATGATCATGTTGCGCATGCCGATGGCCCAGCCGCCCAGCGCCACCAGGAACAGCGACAGGAACGGCAGCGTCCAGTGGTGCAGCAGGTCGAGCAGGAACGCCCACGACCAGTTGGGCCGCATCGAGAAGCTGTAGCCGCCGGCCACCGGGAACAGTCCGGCGATCACGCCGAGCGCCCAGGCCAGGAGCACGGCCAGCCACATGTACGGCATCGCGGTCAGGACGTACCCGACCGGGAGCACGGTGTTGTCGAGCAGCTTGCGCCGGGCCGCGTACGCGCCGAACCAGTTGCCCACCACCCAGCTCAGCAGCACCGACGGGACGATCAGCGCCAGCGTGTACGGCACCGCGCTCATGATCACGGAGCTGACGGGGGAAGGGAACAGCCAGATGCTGATCCCGAAGTCGCCCCTGAACAGCGCGGCCCAGAAGTTGAGGTACTGCGCGATCAACGGCTGGTCGAAGCCGAAGAGGTTGCTGTAGTAGACCCGCATCGCCTCCGCGGCGGCGGGCTGGGTGACGTTGGCCCTGGCCACCATGCTCGCCACCGGGTCGCCGGGCATGAAACGCGGGATCAGCCAGTTGACGGTGACGGCGACGAAGAAGGTCAGCCCGTATATGAGCAGTTTTCTGCCGAAATATCGACGCACGTGATGCTTTCTCCGTGAGAGCCGTGAAAGTCCCCCGCTCCTGCGGGAGCGGGGGACGATGGGTCAGGAGCCGGAGGGCTGGAGCTGCGTGAGGGTCTCGAAACCACCCAGTTCGAGCCAGTTGTGCCACATCACGGCCGGGGTCTTGGGCGTGCTGCCCGCCGCGGCCGGCCAGTTCTTCCAGACCTGGTTGCTCGACTGCGCCCAGAGGCCGTTGTACCAGAGCGGGATCACCGGCAGGTCGTCCAGGTGGATCTGCTGGAGCTGGGAGATGATCTTCTTCATGCCCTCGACGTCGTCGGTCTTGACCTGGTCGAGCTGCTTGGTCAGGTCCCAGGCCCGCTTGTTCTCGTAGCGGGCGAAGTTGACGGTGTTCTGCTGTTTCTGGATCGGGAGCTGGAAGAGGTACTCGTAGTAGGTGTACGGCGAGTTGGACAGCTGCCGCTCGTTGTTGATCAGCAGGTCGAAATCGCCCTTGGCGCGCTTCTCCACCAGGGCGTTGAAGTCGGGGAAGTCCGGGGTGATCTGGATCCCGGCGGTCTTGGCGCTGGCGGCGATGGACCTGGCCGACTCCATCCAGTCCGTCCAGCCGGACGGCACGATGATGGTCAGGCTGATCTTGGAGCCGTCCTTGTTCTCGACGTACCCGTCACCGTCGGCGTCCTTGTAACCGGCGTCGGCCAGCGCCTTCTTCGCCTTGGCCGCGTCGAAGGCGAACCCGGACTTGGCCACCACGTTCTGGTCGACGTACTGCTCCCACTGCGGCAGCAGGCCGGTCGGGCTGGCGGCCTTGACGAGGTTGCCGTACACGCCTTCGACGATCTTCTTGACGTCGATCGAGGCGGCGAGCGCCTTGCGGAAGGCGGGGTCGTCCATCGGCTTCTTGGTGGTGTTGGGCACCAGCCACGCGGTGTTGGCCGACAACATGTACGGCGGCTCGCTGTAGTAGGTCGTCAGGCCGAAGTTGCCCTTCACCAGGTTGGCCACGCCGGGCAGGAAGTTGTTGCTCAGGTCCATGCCCTTCTGCAGCAGCAGGCCCATCGCGACCTCGTTGCTCGGGGTGGCGATGTCGACGATGTAGCGCGGCTTGGGCTCCATGTTCAGCGCGGTCTTGCCCCACCAGTCGTCGCGCCGCTGCAGCACGACGCGGTCCTGGTCCTTGGCCATGAACGTGTAGGCGCCCGTGCCCACCGGGTTCTCGTTGATCCCGTCGAGCACGTCCTTCTCCGAGCGGCCCTTCCAGATGTGCTCGGGGACGATCGACCGGCTGTACAGGTTGAAGTCCCACTGCTGGTAGTTGGCCGTGGAGAAGCTGAACTTGACCGTCTGGTCGTCGACGGCCTCGACGCTCTTCAGCCAGGTCCACAGGTTGTGGTACGGGATCGTCTCCATCTTGCCGAGCTCGAAGGAGTACGCCACGTCCTTGGCCGTCAGAGGCCGGCCGTCGGCCCACTTGACGCCCTGGCGGAGCTTGACCTGGTACGTCTTGTCGTCGGCCCACGAGCCGCTCTCGGCCAGCCAGGGGGTCAGCTTGCCGGCGGTCGCGTCGTAGTGGAACAGCGTCTCGTACACCAGGCCCTTGGTGCCCGTGGCGTGGTCCCATTCCCTGATGGGGTTGAAGTTGACGGGCGGCCCCCACTGGGTGCCGGTCGTGTAGAGGGTCTCGTTGCGCGGCAGCGAGTCGGGGTTGGCGCTGGCCACCGCACCCTGGCTCTGCGGCTGGGAGGCCGGTGGGGTCGGCGTGGCTCCGCCGCCGGTGCAGGCCGCGGCGAGCAGGCCCGCCGCCACGAGCGGAATCATGATCCGAGCCCGGTTTCGCATCGCTTCTCTCCTTCCTCCGCGCGAGGCGCGAAGGTTCGCACGTCTTCCATCGACCCCCGATGGGCCGGCTTGCTCTCGAACGGGCGGCGGGAGCTCCCACCTGGGAGCGCTCCCAGGAAGAACGCAGAACGCGCTCCCGCCCTGGAGACCGGTGAGCGATTCACTGAGGAGTAGTCACAGGCCGCGAGGGCCTGCTGAACCGGATAAGTACCGCGAACGTAAGTTCACGATGTCCGTGCCGTCAATACCCGTGACGTTTTCGAGACGCGCCCCGCAAACGCTCTCACGGGTTGACCTCGACCGCGATTGAGGTTGCACGGTGGAGCGCATGAACAGCTTCACGATCGGCGTCATCCTGCCGGGGGTCTCCGTGCAGCGGCGCGACGGCATCGACCTATGATCGGCTTGATCTCATACCAGGACTGCAGCAGCAGGCGATGAAACTCGGCCCGGCCCGCCTCGGTGATCTCATAGACCACCTTGCCGCCCTT
>NZ_JBSFTC010000408.1:0-7951 GCF_053590415.1 Nonomuraea sp. NPDC003201 | reverse complement strand
GCGCGCCAGCGACGCCCACCCGGCCGCGTCCCGCTCGCGAGGCGCGACCCGGCCGCGGATGGCGTCGGACAGCCCGCGCTCGGACAGCAGCGGCGCGCCCTCCGCCGTGATCACCACGGTGCCCGGGTGCACGGACCCGTGCGTGACCCCGGCCGCGTGCAGCGCGATCAGCGTCTGGGCGGTCTCCACGAGTACGGACGCCGCACCCGCCGGGCCGATCGGCCCGGCGGCGAGCAGATCGGACAGAGTGGGGCTGACCGCCTGCGCGGTGAGCAGCCACACCTGGTCGCCGGCCGCCACCACGTCGGCCACCGGGATCAGCCCGGTCAGCCCGGCCAGCACCAGCCGCTGGTCGGTCATGACCGCGTGCACCACCCGGTCGCGCACGCCGGGCAGAGCGATGATCTTCGGGTCGAACAGCAGCGCCCCCGCCCTGCGGCCATCGGGTGAGATCGCGTCGATCCAGTTGCCGAGCTCGGTCATCCAGGTGTGTTCAGTGAGCCGGAAACCGGCGATCCCGTGTCCAGGGTTGTTCATCCGCCGTCCCCCCGGCGCGTCTCAGCGCTTCCTTCTGTGGCGTCCCGCCATACGGCGTCTCACCGCAAGTGTGACCGGAACCGCGCCGGACGTCATCAGGCCGAAGGCGATCAGCGCGGCCTGCGCGTCACTCCCGCGATCGATCCGGGGCTGTTCCGGCGACGGCTCCCCTTCGCCTCCGCTTCCGCCCTCGCCTCCGCTTCCGCCCTCGCCGTCGCCGGGCGGCGAGCTGGGCGTCGGGGCGGGCCGGGTCGGCGGGGCCGTGGTGGCGGGAGGAGGCGTCGGGGTGGGCGCGGCCGTGGTCGGCGGGGTGTTGCCCTCGGGGTCGTGGGGCGTGCCGGTGATCTGGGGCTGCTCCGGAGACGGGGTCGGGGTCGGCTTCTTGATCTTGGCAGGCGTCTTGACGGGGGTGGCGACGGCCTTGGGCGTGGGCTTGCGCGTCGGCCGCCGCGTGAGGCGCGTGGTGGCGGTCGGCTGTACGGGCGGCGGCGCGGCGCTCTGCGTCGGCGTCGCCTCCGGGGTGGTCGCCTCGGCCGAAGGAGTGGGCGTCGGCTCCTCGTCGGTCCCCACGGGCTCCGGCGTCGCGGGCACGGCCGTGGTCGGGGAGACCGTACTGGTCTGCGCCCGCAGCACCGGCGTGTCCGACGAGGCGTTGGCGATGACCACGACCACCGCCACCAGCACGCCGACGGCGGTGGCGCCGATGGCGATCTTCGCGGGCAGCTTGCCGAGCACGCGCGACGGGTCGCGGAACCGGGTCTCGGCCAGCGAGGTCTGCGTCTGGGCCGGTTCGTCGAGGGCGGTCGGGAAGAGCAGGACCAGCAGGCCGGCGAGCGCGGCCAGGCGGCGGCGTCCGCGCTCCTCCCAGTCGGGCCCGTACGCCTCGGCCGCGACCGCCTCCAGCTCGCTCAGGAACGCCTCCGCGGACGGCGGCCGCTGGGCCGGGTCCTTGGCCAGGCCGCGCTCGACGAGGCTCTGCAGCGGCGCGGGCACCTCGTCCACCGGAGGCGGCGAGCTCTGGTGCTGGCGGGCCAGGGCGGCGACGTTGGGGGCGCGGAAGGGCCGGGTGCCGGTCAGGCACTCGAAGAACACGACGGTCGTCGCGTACACGTCGGTCGGAGGCCCGGAAGGACCGCCCGCCCACTGCTCGGGCGCCATGTACGGCGGCGTGCCTGCGGCGCTCGCGCCCTCGCCCGCCTTGACCGCGATGCCGAAGTCCACGAGCTTGCTGGTGCCGTCGCCCTGGACCATGACGTTCTCGGGCTTGAAGTCGCGGTGGACGACGCCGAGCGCGTGGGCCGAGGCCAGACCCTGGAGCGAGCCCTTGAGGACGGTCAGCGCCGCCTCAGGGCCGGTCGGGCCCTCGGACCTGAGGATCTCGCGCAGCGACACCCCGCTGATCAGCTCCATGACGATCGCCGCGCCCCGGCCGGACTCGACGTAGTCGATCAGCCTGGCGTGGTACTGGCTCTGGAGCGTGCCGAGCAGCCGGGCCTCGTGCCGGAAGCGCGCGACGAACCCCATGTCGGTCTTCAGTTCGTCGCTGAGGTACTTGATCGCGACCTCGACGCCGTCGAGGTCGCGCCTGGCCAGGACCACACGCCCGGACGCACCCGAGCCCAGCTCGCGGATCTCGGTGTAGCCGGGGACCCCCCACTGGCCTTCACCGTGCATAACGGTCTCCTCTGGAGTCTGCCGGGCCCCCACCCTCATCAAACGGCCGTAGCTTAACCAGAGGGAACCGCTTTCCCGCTACCGATATCCCTATTAGTCAACAATGTCACCCAATGTTGTCGTCTGTGCCGGGGCTAGGTGTCTTGCTTGGCTCCTCCTCTTTGGGAGGTTCCTCCTCTCTTGGGCACTCCTGTGTGGCCCCGCTCGCGCTGTCGCTCCCGTTGCCGGCCGCCGGGTCGGTGGAGGCCGTCACGGACCACTTCGTGCCGCAGGGGAGCTTCACGGAGTGGCTCAACGTCCTGGTGTACGACGTGTCGCCGGACAGGGTGACCGACTCCGTGCCCCCGCCCTCGCCGGCCGAGAACGACACGACGAGGCGTACCGGCTCGGTGCTCGACGTGGTCACCGAGACGGTCGCGACGAGCCCGCCCTCACCTTGACCGGCCCTGACGATCGAGACCCGCTCCACCCGCGGCGGGCAGGGCACCGAGGCCCGCGCGGTGGCGGTCCGGTCACCGGCGCGCACCCGCACCGACAGGGTCGCGCCGCACGGGCGGGACCTGAAGGTGTGGGCGAACGAGCGCGCGTAGGAGGTCCGGCCGGACAGGGTCGCGGAACGGGTGCCGACCGGATCGCCGTTGACCGCGAACTGGGCCTCGACGGGGATCTCCCCGGTGCCGCTCGCGGTCACCCGCACGGCCGCTTCCGCGGTGCGGCCCGGCGCGTCCGGCAGGTCCAGGGAGACGCGCAGGCCGGTCACCCTCGTCGGGCAGGGCGGCACGGCCAGTGAGGCCGTCCTGGCGCCTCCTGGGGCCGCAGGGGAGGTGGCGACGGTCAGCGTCACCGTGCTGCCGCACGGGCGCTCGCCGATGGACCAGGAGAGCGTGCGGGTGTAGGACCTGGCGCCGGCCAGGCGCAGGCGCTGGGTGCGGCCGCCCGCGCCGGTGGCCGACCAGGTCGCGGTCGCGATGACGGCGGCGGTGCCGTCGGTGCGCACGGTGACCGTGGCGGTGGCGTCGCCGTCCTCGTCGACCCTGAGGCCCCCCACGTTCACCCCGAGCACCTCGGTCACGGGCTCAGGAGTGGGAGTGGGGGTGGGCGTCGGAGTCGGGGTGGGGGTCGGCGTCGGGGTCGGCGTCCGCTTGGGGGTGGGGGTCGGGGTGGCCTTCTTGGTGGGCTTGGGCGTCTTGACCGGTTTCGTGGCGGTCGGTGTGCTGGCCGGGGTCTTCACGGGGGTGTGTACGGGCGTCTTTATCGGGACGACCGCCTTGGGGGTGCTCGCGGGCGTCGCCTTCGGGGTGATCTCAGGCGTGGTTTCGGGCGTCGGCTCCGGCGTGGTCGGGGGATCGGCCGCCGGCTCCGTCGTGAACTGGGACGGCGGGACGGCCGCCGCCGCGCCGAGTTCCTCCGTGGGCGGCGACTGGCGGTTGGCCAGCACGACCACCACCGCCACGGCGGTCGCCACGGCCACGGCGCCGGCCATGGCCATGCGTGCCGCGTTCGAGCGCAGGCCGCGGAAGACCGTCCGGGCCAGCGAGGTCGTCACCTCGGGGACGGGCGTCTGCGCCGTGGGCAGCAGCAGGGCCAGCAGGGCCACGAGCGCGGCCAGGCGGCGCTTTCCGCGCTCCTCCCAGTCCTCGCCGTACGCGGCCCTGGCCATGGCCTCCAGCTCCGCCACGAACGCGTGCGCGCTCGCCGGCCGCCGCGCCGGGTCCTTGGCCAGCCCGCGCCTGACCAGCTCGCGCACCGGCTGCGGCGCGTCGTGGAACGGCACAGGGGCGTGCACGTGCTGGTAGCCGAGCACGCTCGGCTCGGTGGAGCGGTAGGGCCGGTGCCCCGTCAGGCACTCGAAGAAGACGGCGGTGGCCGCGTACACGTCGGTCGCGGGCGAGGCGGGCAGCCCCTCCCACAGCTCGGGCGCCATGTACGGCGGCGTGCCCTCGGGGTGCGTGAGCGTGCCCTGCCGCACCGCGATGCCGAAGTCGACGAGCTTGCTGACCCCGTCGTCCCTGACGATCACGTTCTCGGGCTTGTAGTCCCTGTGCACCAGCCCGAGGTCGTGCGCCCTGGCCAGCCCGAGCAGCGACCCCTTCAGCACCACCAGCGCCGCCTCGGGCTCGGTCGCGCCGTTCTCGCGCAGCAGGGCCCGCAACGAGACGCCGTTGACCAGCTCCATCACGATGGCCGCGCCACCGGTGTCCTGGACGTACTCCCACATCGTGGCGATGTTCGGGTCGCGCAGGGTGGTCAGCAGCCGCGCCTCGGCCTGGAACCTGCCCAGCGCGGCGGGATCGCGCAGCAGTCCCTCGGAGAGGTACTTGATGGCGACCTTGACGCCGGTCTCGTCGTGGACGGCCATCGCCACGCGCCCGCTGGCGCCCGCGCCGAGTTGCTTGACTTCCGTATAGCCGGGAGCGCTCCACTCCATCGCCGTCTCCCATCACCATCAGGAGCAGGTGTTGCCTGCTCAATGGAACTACTCCCGACGGAGGATGTGAACAGGCGCGTCGATACCTTCTGGGAGCATCGGATCTGGCTCGGGTTCGCCCCAGGTGGTGACCAGGGGCAGCACCCCCGCCCATACCGGCAGGTCGTAGTCCTCTTCCTCGTCCTTGGGCGCCCCGCGCCTGATCTTGACCGACGCCTCCTCCAACGACAGGGCCAGCACGGCGGTGGCGGCGAGCTCCTTGCGGTTGGGCTGCCTGACGTAGTCCCACTGCCCGGGCGCGAGCTGCTCCGACAGGGCCCGCAGCCCCGCCATCCGCTCCTCCGGGTCCGTCACGAGCCTGGCGCGGCCGTAGATGACCGCCGAACGGTAGTTGACCGAGTGGTGGAAGACGGAGCGGGCCAGCACGATCCCGTCCACGTGCGTGACCGTGACGCACACCTCGCCTCCGTCGGCGGCGCGCAGCGTCGTGGCCCCGGTGGAGCCGTGCAGGTAGAGGGTCTCGCCGATGCGGCCGTAGCCCGTGGGGACGACCATGGGGTGGCCGTTCACGACCACGCCGAGGTGGCAGACCAGGCCGGTGTCGAGCACCTCATGGAGATCGTTCCTGTCGGTGCTGCCCCGCTCCTTCGAGCGGCCGAGCGTGGTGCGGGAAGTGGTGGAGAGCATGATTCGACCGTAACCAGGAAGTGGACCTATCCTGTAGGGCCACTATCGAGCCCTTCGCGGAGACCACTTCCGTGCGTACCCATGTTGACCTGCCCGTTTCTCTTTCCCGTGACTCGGACGCGCCGCTGACCGCGCAGCTTGCCGACTGGCTGCGGCGCGCCATGCTGGACGGCACGCTGGCGCCCGGCGAGCGGTTGCCGTCCACGCGTTCCCTGGCGACCCAGCTCGCGGTGAGCAGGACCGTGATCACGGAGGCGTACCAGCAGCTGTACGCGGAGGGGTGGCTGGACGGGCGGCACGGCTCCGGGACGTTCGTGGCCGACATGGAGGTGGCCCCGCCGCCGCGCGAGCAGACGCCGTACGTGCCCGCGCCGCCGCCCGCCCCCGCCGACTGGATCGACCTCACACCCGGCCAGCCCTGGGTGCGCGACTACGACCTGGCGGCGTGGAAGCGGGCCTGGCGCAAGGCCGCCGACCTGCCGCCGGGCGCCGACCCCACCCCGTACGGCCTGCCGCGCCTCAGGGAGCTGCTCGCCGACCATCTGAGACGGGCCAGAGGCATGGCCGTCGGCCCCGAGAACATCCTGGTCACCCGGGGCACCGGCAACGGGCTCGACCTGTGCGCGCTGGCCCTGCTCGGCAACGGCACGCGGGCCGGCGTCGAGGACCCGGGCTACCACGTGGCGCGCACGGTCTTCGCGGCCAGGGGCGCCCAGGTGGTGCCGTGCCCGGTGGACGAGGACGGCGTGATCGTGGACGGGCTGCCCGGCGACCTCCGCGTGCTCTACACCACGCCCGCGCACCAGTACCCCCTGGGCGGGCGGCTCCCGATCCCACGCAGGGAGCGGTTGCTGGCCTGGGCCAGGAGCACGGGCGCGACGATCGTCGAGGACGACTACGACGCGGAGTTCCGCTACGACGTCGCCCCGCTGCCCGCCCTCTACGGCCTGGACCCCTCGCGGGTCGTGCTCCTCGGCACGCTCTCCAAGACGCTCGCGCCCGACGTGGGCGTCGGCTGGCTCGTCGGCGATCCCGAGCTGGTCGCCGCCATCGCCCGCCTGCGGCGCAGCGTCGGCGACCGTACCAGCGGGCCGGTCCAGCAGGCCGTGATCAACCTGCTGGAGTGCGGCGACCTCGACCGGCACCTGCGCAGGATGCGCCTGGAGTACGCCCGCCGCCGCGCCGCGGTCGTCGAGCTCCTCGGGCCCGTCTGCCGCCTGCGCGGCGACACGGCCGGGCTGCACGTGGTGGCCGAGCTGCCGTCGCCGGTCGAGCCGTACGTGGTCGAGCGGGCCAGGGAGCGCGGGGTCCTGCTCGACTCGATCGGCCGCCACCACCACGGGCGGGCGCGGTTGCACGGCGTGGTGATCGGCTACGGCTCCGCCTCGCTCGCGGACGTCCGCCGCGGCTGCCGCATCCTCGCCGACCTCATCCGCTCCACCCACCCCCACTGACCCCCGCCCTTCACTCCCCGAGGGACCCCAACCGTCCCCCACCCCTCCGCTCCCCGAGGGACCCCAGCCGGAGTGCGGCGGGTCGCGTCGGTGCTCAGGGTGGATTTGAGTAGCCGAGCTCTCGCCCCCCGCCCCACCCCGAAGCATGCTGAACCCCATGAAATGGTGGCTACTCCTCGCGTCCCTGATCGTCACCCTGCTCACCGCCTGGCTGATCCTCCACGCGGGCGTGGCACCGTCCACGCTCCTCTCCCTGGGCGCCGGCGCGATCAGCCTGCTCTGGCTGGTCGTCGTCCTGACCGTCCCGTGGAACCTGTGCCTGGCCGCCCGCCACGTCCTCCACGAGATCCAGGTGTCCAGGGAGGCCGGCATCGAGGTGGCCCGGCACCGCGAGGACGAGGCGCGGCGCATCGCCCGGCGCATGCTCGTGCTCGCGATCTCCGGCCACGTCGTCTCCGCCGCCGTGATCGCGGTCGTCACGTTCTTCGCGGGAGCCCAGCTCGGCTACTACTTCTCCGGGTTCTACCTGCTCGCCACCGCTTTCCGGCCGATCGCGGCGTACACGAAGCACCTGCGTGACCGGGTCAGGACGCTCGGGCAGGAGGTGCGTTATCCGCGCGCGGACGTGATCTCCCTGCGCGACCGGGTCTCCGAGCTGGAGACGGCCATGAAAGGCCTCAAAAGGGACGTCGACGACCTGAACGCCGCCCGCCAGGGCCTGGAGCTGGCCGACCACGATCTGGGCCGCCGGATGACGCTCATGGCGCGCCGGTTCGACGAGACCGTGGACGGGCTGAACGACAACCAGGAGGTGATCACGGGGCTGAAGGCGTTCCTGCGGCTGATCAGGGCGGATCTTGCGTAGGAGGCTCGAGGTCGCGCAGGACGGGCAGGGCGCGGGCGGCGTAGACCGGGTCCACGGGCAGCACGTGCCGCGCCCACCAGCGCGCGGGGCCGGGGTCGGGGGAGGGCTCGGTGAAGGCGGGGGCGTAGTCGTCGTACGGCGGGTCGTACAGGTAGCCCGTGGCCACCCCGCGCCGCTCCAGCTCGGTGATGGCCGCGTCCCTGTCGCGCACCAGGAGCGGCACGCGAACACCGGGTGGCGGCCATCGCGGCGGCCGAGGAACTGGGGGACGTGGAGCTGACGGCCCGCGTCATCGGCGCCTACGAC
>NZ_JBSFTC010000407.1:0-8024 GCF_053590415.1 Nonomuraea sp. NPDC003201 | reverse complement strand
GCCACAGCCTGGGCGAGCTCCTGCTCCAGCTGGGCAGGGACGCCGAGGCGGTGGACCGCTTCGAACGGTGCCTGACCGTCCGCCGTAGCCGCGCCCCAGTCGGAGACCACGTAGCCGTCGAAGCCCCACTCCTCGCGCAGGACCGTCGTGAGCAGCCAGGGGTTCTGCGACGCGTACACGCCGTTGACCCGGTTGTACGAGCACATGATCGTGGCCGGCCGCGCCTCGCGCACGACGTGCTCGAACGCGCGCAGGTAGATCTCCCGCAGGGTGCGCTCGTCCACCTCCGCGCTCACGCGCATGCGGTCGGTCTCCTGGTTGTTGGCCGCGAAGTGCTTGACCGACGCGCCGACGCCGCGCGACTGCAGGCCCGCGACCCACGCGGCGCCCATGACGCCGGCCAGCAGCGGGTCCTCGGCGAAATACTCGAAGTTGCGCCCGCACAGCGGTGAGCGCTTCATGTTGACGCCCGGGCCGAGGAGCACGTCCACGCCGAGCGCCCTGGCCTCGACCGCGAGCGCCTCCCCGACCTCGCGCAGGAGGCCGTCGTCCCACGACGAGCCCAGTGCCGCCGCGGTGGGGAACGCCGTGGCGGGCATGCTGTCGGCGAGGCCGAGGTGATCGACCCCGGCCCGCTGCAGGCGTACGCCGTGCGGGCCGTCGGTGAGCAGCGCGGACGGCACGCCCGCGTGCGAAACCTCCGCGGTCGTCCAGAAACTGGCGCCGGACACGAGCCGCGCCTTCTCCTCGAGCGTGAGCCGTTCGACGACGGGTCGTCCGTCGGTCATGTCGTGACCTTCCTGTCCTGCGGGATGAGGGGAGCTAGCGCGCGCTAGCTGCCGGCGATGTGACGCTAACCTTGGGGCACTAGCGCGCGCAAGTGCCATGTCGGGAAACGGGAGGGCGGCCATGGGCGGACGGGAACGCCGGGTGACGGCGAGCGACATCGCGCGGTCCCTGGGGATCTCCCGGGCCACGGTGGGCTTCGTCATCAACGACACCCCGGGCCAGACGATCTCGGAGGCCACCCGGCGCAAGGTGCTGGCCGAGGCCGCGCGCCTGGGCTACCGGCCGCACGCCGCCGCCCAGGCCCTCGCCCGGGGCAGCAACCGCATCGTCCTGTTCATCCTGCCCGACTGGCCGGTCGAGCACAGCCTGCGCCGCTACCTGGAGGAGGCGACCCTCGTCCTGGACCGCGCCGGCTACTCGCTGGTGACCTGGACCCGTCACGCGGGCGGCCGTTCCCGCCCGCTGTGGGAGACGCTCGACCCCGACCTCGTCGTCCCGGTCGTCCCCCTCCCCCGCGACGACCTCGACGTCCTGCGCCGGGAGGCGGGTGCGCGGCTGCTTTTCGGCGGCGATGAGCCCTCCGAGCTGCACGAGGTGCCGTCCCTGCGGGCCGGGCCGGCCCTCCAGGTGGAGCATCTCCACGAGCGCGGCCACGCCCGGCTGGCCGTCGCCCTCACGGGTGACCCGCGCCTGGAGCTGCTCGCCGGCCTCCGCGCCTCCCTGGCGCGGACGCGTGCCGCGGAGCTCGGCCTCGAGATCGCCGACGTGCGGCCGGTCTCCGACGAGGACGGCTCCGCGGCCGACGCCGTACGTGACTGGGTGGACTCCGGCGTCACCGGGGTGGTCGCCTACAACGACGACATCGCGGCCGCCGTCGTGGGGGCGGCCGTGCGCGCGGGGATCGCCCTGCCCGGCCGCCTCGCGGTGGTCGGGCACGACGACAGTCCCCTGGCACGGCTGCTGGTGCCCGCGCTGACGAGCGTGCGCGTGGATGTGGCGGGTTTGGGCAGGTACGTCGCCCATCGCGCGCTCCATGCTCTCGGGGTCGAGGACACGCCCCCGGCCGAGCCCGACGTCTGGGCCAGTGTGGTTCACCGGGAGACGTCGTGACCGGGTGTCAGTCCGCCAGCGCCTGCCGGCGGCGGAGTTCGAGCTGCTGCCCGATCCGGGCGGTGTCGCGCGGGTAGGTGACGTACAGGACGGAGAGCAGGAGGCCGTTGACGATCATCAGGATGACCAGCACCCACAGGAACACGCCCTGGATGCCGAGCGTTGCCGCCAGCGAGCCGGCCAGGAGCGAGAACAGCGCCCAGGCGATCGTCTCGAACACCGTCAGCCAGATCGCGTACGCCTGCCCGCGCAGCTCCGGCAGCACGACGCCGGCCACGATGGGCCGGTTGACCGGCGGGTTCAGGCCCTGGCAGGCGCCCAGCAGGGCCCAGAAGACCGCGTAGGTGGCGATCGTCTCGTACCGGAACTGCGTGCCGAAGAAGGCGATGACGGCGAACAGGATCTGGGCCAGTTGCAGGACCAGGACGCGTCCCCTGCTCGGCATGAGCCGGTCGAGCCGGGGCAGGATGAAGCCGGCGCTCAGCGTGGCGACGCTGTAGCCGATGCCGAACGGGAGCGCCACCAGGATGGCGGTGGCGTTGTCGATGCCGCGCTCGGTGACCAGGAACTGCACGCCGAAGATGGCGATCAGCAGGTGTCCCGACAGGAGCCGGCTCACCATCATCACGCTGTACGTGGGGATGCGGAACAGCCCGACCACGGAGGCGACGGTGACCTTCGCCTTCGTCCGGTCCTCGTTCGCGAGGTCGGCGAGCTGCTTCTCGGAGGATCCGATGCCCGGATCGGTGAAGAAGGCGGCGACGACGAACCCGGCGACGATGCAGACGCCGCCGAGGGTCCACAGCGCCCAGCGCCAGCCGTCCTCGCGTCCGACGAAGACGGCCATGACGGGCGCGAGGACGATGGCGGCGAGCTGGAGCGTACCGAAGAAGATCCCGTTCGCCCGGGCCCGCTGCTCGTCGGCGAAGGAGTCGGCGATGACGGCCATGGCGATGGGCGAGCCGCCGATCACCGCGGCGGACATGAGGGTGCAGCAGATGAGGAGCTGGACGAAGTTCTGGGAGAAACCGGCGGCGATGCCGAACAGTCCGCCGGTCACCGTCGTGGCGACCAGCGCGCCACGACGGCCGATCTTGCTGGACAGCCACACCCAGAACGGGCCGGCCGGAACGCTGGCGATCTTGCCGAGCGCCGCGATGATGCCGAGATGACCGCTGTTGAGCCGGAGCGCGGCCGCGAGCGTGGGGAAGACGGTGTTGATGAGACCGGCTTCGGTGTTGTCGACGACGCTCACGCCGGAAAGGACGGCGAGATTGCGCCAGCGGTGGGGGACGTTGGCGGCCTGAGCCGCTCCTGGCTGTACGGACGCGGTGGAGGCGCTGGCATCCATGCGGTGCCCCTGTCTGCAGTGTTGCGATAGAGAGACCGTCGCCTCAGTCGATCGAGGCGGCGGGTGTTGCCGTAAGAAGGCCGAACTGCTCGTCGATGCGGCTCAGGACCGCGGCGGGCACGAAGCCGAGACGGGCGAGGTCCAGCAGGCTCATGGGGGCGGGGGCGGCGAGCAGCTCCGACTGGACCAGGGCCGGCGCCTCCTGCGCGAGGACGTCCTTGGCGCCGGCGACGCCCAGCAGCTCCAGAAGAGGAGCGCGGAGCAGGGCAGGAGCCTGGAACTCCGCGCCCGTGGGCAGCGGCACGGCGACGGCCGCCGCGCGTTCGCGCTGCTCGCGGACCAGCAGGTGCTCGCGGGTGACCGCGCCCTCGCGCGGGATGCCCAGGCGCTCGAACTGGCTGGGCGGGGCGTCGGTCTCGACCATCAGACGGCGCAGCAGCTCGATCATCCGCAGCTCCACGTCGTCGTCCACGATCGGGCTCTCCTGCGCCGGGTCCTCGTGCAGGTCGAACAGCAGGGTGCCGTGCTGCCACGGGTTCATCCAGCTCGGGGAGGCCGGCATCCGCATCGTGCGCAGGCCCTTGGTGAAGGCGAACGGCTCGGCCGGCTCCCAGTCCCGCAGCTCCGCCACCGAGAACCGGGTGCGCATGTGGGTGGGCATGAGCGTGAACTCCTCCAGCGGCCCGTTGGCCGCCTCCCTGGCCGCGCGCATGTAGACATAGCGGCCGTCGGTGACGTTCACGTGCCCGCCGTGGATGCCGAACAGCGCACCCTCCCGCAGCGGCCCGTCCTGGGCGAGGTCCGCGCCCTGCATGTCAGGGGTGGGCTCCTGGCCGAAGTAGCGCAGCACGGTCGGCGCGATGTCGATGGTCTGCGCCAGCTCACCCCGCCGCCGGTCCCGCCCGCCGGTCCGCGGGTCCCACAGGAACATCGGCAGGTGCACCAGCTCGTTGAACCACGGCATCACCGACTTGGCCCACCAGCCGTGCTCGCCCAGCAGGAAGCCGTGGTCGGTGTTGACGACGAGCAGGGTGTCGTCCCACATGCCGTGCTCGTCCATGAAGTCCAGCACCCGGCCGAGCGAGCGGTCACACATCGACACCAGCGCGGCGTACTCCAGGCGGGCGTGCTCGACCTGTGCCTGCGGCTCCAGCACCTTCTGATACGGCGGCCAGTCGAACGCGGGCCCGTCATAGTCGTGCGGGTAGCGGTCCTTGTAGTGCTGGTGGGTGAAGAACGGCTCATGCGGGTCGAACAGCTCGATCTGCAACAACCACCGGTCGGCGTCGGCGTTGGTCTCCAGGAAGTGCAGACCGGCGTCGACGGTCAGGGTCTGCGAGTGCTCGGCCTCGGTCGGCATGTACGTGCGGTTGATCACGTCCTGCCGTTTCATCGCCCCGTACGGGCTCGCCGGGGCGCCGTCGTCGGCGACCACGCCCTTCCACGGGTCGCCCTCCTGGCCGCGGAAGAACTCCCAGGTGCTGTAACGGGTGTGGTAGGTCGCGCCGCCGTCCTCCCAGTAGTGCGGATGGTCGGAGACCAGATGCGTGTGCACGCCCGCCCGCTTGAGCAGCTCCGGCATCGAGTCGTCGAACGGCTCCAGCGGGCCCCAGCTGCGGTGCAGGAAGTTGTACCGGCCGGTGTGCATCTCACGCCGCGCCGGCATGCACGGCAGCGACCCGGCGTAGAAGTTGTCGAACGTCACGGCCTTGGCCGCCAGCCGCGCGAAGTTGGGCGCGTCGACGAAGGTGTCGGCGTAAGGGGCGAGCATGTGCCTGTTCAGGCTGTCGAACATGAGGATGATGGCTCTCATCGCGTCGCCTCCTCGGCGTGATCGGCGTTGATCGGCTCTCCGTCGAGGAGCCTCCGGCGCAGCTCGATGAGCGAGGCGATGTGGCGGTCCATCGCCTCGGCCCCGCGCCGGTGGAGCCACTCGTCCATCTGGCCGCCGAGCTCGGCGTCGTAGCCCCGCGGCGGCTCGTCGAACCGGCTGCGGTCACGGTGGCGGTACCGCGCGACCTCCGCCACCCGGGTGTTGATCTCGACGTCGAGGATGCCGATCACCTGCTCGACCGTCATGAACCCGGCACTGCCCAGCCGCGCGTACAGGTCGGGGTCCTGGAAACGCGTGGGCGGGTTGTACGGGCGCGTCAGCCAGTCGGTGAAGACCGTGTGGCCCTCTTCGGTCACGTGGTAGCGCTTGGCGTTGCTCGCCCCGGCGCGCTCCTCGATCGTGTGCTCGACCCAGCCGCGCTCCTCCATCGCCGCCAGCGTCCGGTACGCCTGGCTCATGGTCGTGTTCGAGCGCATGAACCGGCCGTGCGTGTCGAAGAACCTCTTCAGCTCATAGCCGGTGCTGGGGCGATGGAGCAGCGCGCCGAGCAGCAGAATCTCAAGCTTCATCAAATGGGCCCGTCGTTGTAACGGAGTTAACCGTGCCACAAGTGGAATGGTGATACCATGACACAAGTGTCATCCCCTGTCGATAGGTCCGACCCCTCTTCCTGCTGCATGCCGAACCTGGCGGCCACCCCGGGCCGCGAGCCGATTCCCGCCGGGCGCGGCGCCCACCTGATCGAGCAGTGCCACGTCGAGGCCGGCGCCTTCCGCATGGGCGACCCCTTCGGCGACGGCCTGGCCGGGGACGGCGAGTCGCCGGCGCACGAGGTGACGCTCGACGCGTACGCCATCGACGCGACCACCGTCACCAACGCCGACTTCGCCCGCTTCGCCGGCGAGACGGGCTATCGCACCGAGGCGGAGCTCGCGGGGATGTCGGCGGTCTTCCACACCCTGGTCCACCCGCGGGCGGACGTCATCGGCAGCTCGCCGCGCGCTCCCTGGTGGCTCGCCGTCGAAGGCGCGAGCTGGCGGCATCCGGAAGGCCCCGGCTCCGACCTGCTCGACCATGAAGATCACCCCGTCGTGCACGTGACCTGGAACGACGCCCGGGCCTACTGCGCCTGGGCCGGGCGGCGCCTGCCCACCGAGGCCGAATGGGAACGCGCTTCGCGCGGCGGCCTCGAAGGCGCCCGCTACCCCTGGGGCGACGACCTCCTCGACGCGCGGGGCGACTGGCAGGCCAACATCTGGCAGGGCTCCTTTCCCGACCACAACACCGCCGAGGACGGCTGGCCGGGCACCGCGCCCGTGCGCACCTACCGCCCGAACGCGTTGGGGCTCTGGCAGACCGTGGGCAACGTCTGGGAGTGGTGCGACGACCCGTTCGACCCGCGGGCGTACGCCAAGCGGACCCGCGCGCGGGTCCACGACCCGCGCTCCCGGGTCGCCCCGAGGCTCCGGGTCCTGCGCGGCGGCTCGTACCTGTGCCACGACTCCTACTGCAACCGCTACCGCAACGCCGCCAGATCGTCGAACACGCCCGACTCCAGCATGGGCAACGCGGGCTTCCGCACGGTGGCGCTCTGAGGCGACGGCCGGGCCGTCGGCCGCAGGGTCATGATTAGGCGGGCCCATGGCACATGAATCGGGCAAGTCGGCGATAGGGGCGCGATCCCCACCCCTAAGGCGCTTCTCGCGGCACCCGGTTATGTGGCCCGGCGGCTCCACCAGTCGTACGTGGCCCTGTGGACGCGTGTGGTCGAACACGTCCTGACAGGTCCCCAGTTCGCGGTCCTCACCGCGGTCGACCAGGGCTCGCTGGCCTCGGCGGTGGCGCTCGACCGGTCCACGATGGCCGACGTCGTCCGCCGGCTGGAGGACAACGGGCTGATCGTCCGGCACACGGCACCGCATGACGACCGGCGCAAGCTGCCGCACCTGACGGAGGAGGGGTCCCGGCGGGGCTGGTGCAGGGCCGGCTGCTCTGCAAGGTCCGCCGGCAGGCCAAGCGTGGCTGACGGGCACGGAGCACGGCCGGGGGTTACTCGGTGGCCACCCGGACTCCGAGCGCGATCAGGGTGGCGCCGAGGAGCGCCTCCTGGACGCGCCGGACGCGCCGGGAGCGGAGGAGGTGACGAACGCGGTGCACGCTCAGGGCGATCAGGCCCAGCCCGGTCATGCTGAAGGCGACAGCGATCATCGCCAGTCCCAGAGCGACCGGCACGGCCTGGCCCGGCGAGCCGGCCGGCACGAACTGCGGGAGAGCGGCCAGAAAGAACAGAGTGGCCTTCGGATTCGTGAGGTTGGTCAGGAGCCCCTGCAGGAAGGGCGTGCTGCGCCGTTCGGGCTCGGTGAGGTCCGGTTCGACGCCCCCATGCGCGGGGCCGATACGCCACGCCGCCCACAGCGAGCGGGCGCCGAGGACGACCAGGACCACCGCACCGGTGAACTTGACGAGCGCGAACAGCGCCTCGCTGCGCAACAACAGCTCCGCCAGACCAAAGGCGACCAGCGTGGCGTGCACGAAGAGCCCCGCCGCGCAACCGAGCGCGGTCCGCATACCCGCTGACCGGCCGGACTTCATCGTGCTGCGGACGACCACGGCAGTGTCGAGACCGGGCGTAATCGTGATCAGCAGGCACAGGCCGATGAAAGGCAACAAATGATCGGTCATCACACGATTGTGCCGCAGGACAACGCGATGCCGATGGGTGAACAAGCGCACCGTATCCTCCGATGAACCTTCATCATCCGGCAAGCCTGCGGGAGACGTCGATGTCAGCGCTTTCACGGACCTGTCCGTCGCCTCCGGTCCGGGAAGCTGTGGGCGGGGAGGCGGCGGTGTGGCTGTGGCCCGGCCGCGCCCTGTACGCCGGGCCGTCCCTGCGGCTGGGCCCGCACTCCGGCGCGGTGGCGTGCGTGGCTGTCGGCG
>NZ_JBSFTC010000406.1:0-8063 GCF_053590415.1 Nonomuraea sp. NPDC003201 | reverse complement strand
CGTTGCAGGCGGCCTGCTGGGGCGCGCCCGACGCGTCGGGCCTGGCCCTGCTGGACCCGCCGCCGCCCGCCGCGATGTCCGCCGCCGGCCGCACCCTGGAGGCGCTGGGCGCGCTGGACCCGGCCGCGCGGGTGACGGAGCGCGGGCGCCGGATGGCGCTCGCGGGCGTGCATCCCCGCCTGGCCAGGGCCCTGCTCGACCTCGGCCCGAGCGCGGCCGAGGTGGTGGCCCTGCTGTCGGAGCAGCTGCCGCGCGACGCGGGCGACGACCTGGTGGAGGTCTGGCGCGCGGCCCGCCGGGGCGGCACCGGCTTCGCCGCCCGCTGGCGCCAGGAGACCAGGCGCCTCCAGCGGACCGCCGGCACGGGCCGCCCGGACCCGCCCGGCGACGCGCTGGCCGGGACGGCGGTGGCGCTGGCGTTCCCCGAGCGGGTGGCGCGCAGGCGGGGCGGCGGCTACCTCATGGCCTCCGGCACGCAGGCCCAGCTCCCGGAGGGGTCCAGGCTGCACACCGCCGAGTGGCTGGCCATCGCGGTCGCCGACCGGCAGACGGGCTCGGCCTCGGCCCGCATCAGGCAGGCCGTGGAGATCGACGAGGCGACCGCCAGGCTGGCGCACCCCACCACGACCCAGGACGAGATCGCCTGGCACGTCCCCCCGGGCGAGCGCCGCGGCGACGTGCTCGCCCGCAGGGTCGAGCGCCTGGGCGCGATCGAGCTGTCCGCCGCCCCGCTCAAGGACGCCGACGTCCGCGAGGCCGTCCTGTACGGTCTGCGCACGGAGCCCGACGTCCTGACCTGGACGAAACAGGCCAAGGACCTGCGGGATCGCCTGGCCTTCTGCCACCGCGCCATCGGCGCCCCCTGGCCCTCCACGGACGCGCTCATCGACCTGGCCGACCAGTGGCTGGAGCCCGAGCTGTCCAGGGCCCGCCGCCGGGCCGACCTGGAGCGCATCGACCTGGCCGCGGCGCTGAAGCGCCTGATCCCGTGGAGCGAGCGCCTGGAACGGGCGGCCCCCGAACGCATCGAGGTCCCCAGCGGCTCCCACATCCGCGTCGACTACTCGGGCGACCGGCCGGTGCTGGCGGTGAAGCTGCAGGAGCTGTTCGGCTGGCAGGAGACGCCCGAGATCTCCGGCGTGCCCGTTCTGGTGCACCTGCTCTCCCCGGCGGGCCGCCCGGTGGCCGTCACCGCGGACCTGGCGTCGTTCTGGCGCGAGGGCTACCGTTCGGTACGCGCGGAGCTCCGCGGTCGCTACCCCAGGCACCCCTGGCCGGAGGACCCGCTGACCGCGCCTCCCACCCGCCGCGCCAAGGAGAGACGAGCATGACCAGCGTGGCAGCCGCCGCCCGCGACAACGCCGAGTGGTGCGACGCGATGTGCCGCGCGCACGGCACGCCCGGCGCGTTCGCGGACCGGGCCTGGACCAACCCCACCAGGACCCCGCCCTTCTACCCGGACGCGGTGACGCTCTCGCCCGACGCGACGGCGGCCGACGTGCTCGGCCGCATCGACGCGGGCCCGGGGGCGTCGGTCAAGGACAGCTTCGCCACGCTCGACCTGCCGGGCTTCGAGGTGCTGTTCGAGGGGCAGTGGATCCACCGCGAGCCCCCGGAGCGCCGCGAGCCCACGATCGCCATGGAAGCGGTGAGCGACGCCGCCACGCTGCGCGCCTGGGAGCAGGCGTGCTTCGACGGCGAGGTCGGCGGCCTGTTCCTGCCCGCGATCCTCGACGAGGTCACGATCCTCTGCGGCAGGCGAGAGGGCGCCATCGTCTGCGGCTCCGTGCTCACCCCGCGTGAGGAGGTCGTGGGCGTCTCCAACGTGTTCGGCGAAGCCGCGTGGGAGGCCACCCTGGCCGCGGCGGCGAGGGTGTTCCCCGGCCGGCCCCTGGTCGGCTGGGAGGTCGACCCGGCGGACGCCCTGCGGCACGGCTTCACCACGATCGGCCCGCTACGCGTCTGGAGCAAGATCGCCTAGGGTCGGGTTCTCCAGCACCGGAAAGCGCTCGGCCCCCACGCCCACGTCCTTGAACCCGCTCGACGTGGCCACGCACACGACGGGCCCGTCGAAGTCCCGCCGCAGCTTCCGGTGTCCCGCGAGCCCCGCCGCGCCCGACAGCTCCTGCCACAGCCCCTGCCCGGCCAGGTCCCGCTGCGCCGCCCGCAGCTCCTCGTCGGTCACGAGCAGGGCCTCGCCGCCGCTGTCGCGCACGGCCACCACCCCGCGGTGCCCGCCGACCGGCCCGGCGATGCCGTACGCGTCACTGGCCCCTGGCTCGACGATCGCGGCCGGAGCGCCGGTGGCCAGCGCCCGCGCGTGGGGCCCGCCCGCCGCCGTCTCGCAGGAGAACATCCGCGGCACGGCCTCGGTCAGCCCCAGCAGCCGCAGCTCCACGAACCCCTTCCACATCCCGTAGAGCAGCTCGGCGTACCCGGTGGGGGTGAAGACGGCCGCGGGCACGCGCCCGAGCTGCAGGAACAGCTCGTAGGCGATCGTCTTGTAGCCCTCGGGCCCGAACGGGTGCCCGGTGTGGGTCACCGTCTGGTTGCTGACCGGGTGGTAGCCGAGCCGGTCGACGACCTCGCGCAGCAGCGGCCAGCGTGCCTCGGTGGGCACGGAGACGACCTTGGCCCCGTACGCGCGCACGAACGCCTGCACGGCGGGCGGTGAGTCCGCCGAGGTCAGCACGATGGCGGGCAGCCCGGCCCGGGCGGCGTAGGCGGCGGCCGAGGCCCCGTGGTTGCCGGACGAGGCCACGACCACGCCGGGCGCGCCCGAGGCGACGGCGGCGCTGACCGCGACCCGGTTGAGGCGGTCCTTGTGCGACCAGGTCGGGTTGCGGGACTCGTCCTTGACGTAGATCCCGTCGAACTCCACCAGCGGCGTACCGCCCTCTCCCAGCGTGGGCGCCTCCAGCGGCGGCAGCAGCGGCGACCAGCGCGCGAGGTCCGTGCCCGGCTCCTGCTCGAACAGGCGCGGATCCACCCGCCCGTAGTCGTACGTGATCTCCAGCGGATAGGCGATCTCGTCCGTGCTGGTCCTGGGACAGCCCCGCGTCAGCGGCGGGAACAGCGGGAACTCGGCCGCGGGGTCGCCCAGCGAGCGCTGGCGGAGGGCAAGGGAGGGTCCGTTCACGTGCATCGACCCTATCGAGCCGCGCTGCCAGGATGCAGACTCTAGTCATGTTGTGGGCAGGCAGGTCCGCTGTCGAGATCGCGACGGCCGTCCGGCGTGGGGACGTCACGGCCACGACCGTCGTCGAGGAGCACCTTCACGCCATCTCGGAGCGGGATTCCAAAGTAGGGGCGTTCCGGCGGATCAGAGAGCGGGCCGTGGAGGAGGCGCAGGCCGTCCAGAAACGGCGCGACCTGGCGGACCTGCCGCTGGCCGGCGTGCCGGTGGCGGTGAAGGACAACCTGGAGGTCGCGGGCGAGGCCACCCGCGGCGGGTCCGCGGTCACGGCGGACGCGCCCGCGCCGGAGGACCACGTGACGGTGGCGCGCCTGCGGGCCGCGGGGGCGGTGGTCGTCGGCCTGACGAACCTGCCCGAGCTGGGGCTCGTCGCGCTCGGCGACAGCGCGTACGGCATCGTCCGCAATCCCTGGAACCCGGCCAGGACCGCCGGCGGGTCGTCGTCGGGCAGCGCGGCGGCCGTGGCGGCGGGCATGGTGCCGCTGGCGCTGGGCAACGACGGCATGGGCTCGCTGCGCATCCCGGCCGCCTGCTGCGGCGTGCTGGCCGTCAAGCCCGGCACCGGGCTCGTGCCCCCGCCGACCGACCACTGGGACGGGCTGACCGAGAACGGCCCCCTGGCGACGACCGCGTCCGACCTGGCGCTGGCGCTGTCCGTGCTGGCCGCCGACCCGGCGCTGGCCGAGTCCTGGCGCGGCGGCCGCCGGGTCGAGCCGCGGCCGCCCATGCTGCGCTCGGTCTGGGCGGACGACGACGAGATCTGGGAGCCGCAGCCGCCCCAGGACAGCCCCGAGCCGTTCGACCTGCGGGTGGCGTACGCGCCCCAGCCGCTCCCCGTCGGCCTGCCTGTCGACAGGGAGTTCCAGGCCGCGGTGCGCGGGGCGGCGGAGACGCTGCGCCAGGCCGGGCACACGGTGGTCGAGCACCGCGACAAGCTGCCCGTCTGGCTCGGCCCCGCCACGATCGCCACCTGGCTCACCAGGGCCGCCGCGTCGGCCGACGGCCTGGACCGGCGCCGGCTCGAACGCCGCACCCGCGGGCTGGCCCGCGCGGGCCGGGTGCTCGGCGCGCTCAAGCTCGACGGCGTGCGGGGCCGGGAGCGCTGGAGCGGTTACGGGGCCGACCAGTGGTTCGGGGACGCCGACGTGCTGATCACGCCCGCCCTGGCCACCGTCCCGCCCAAGGCCGAGCGCTGGGGCGAGCGCGGCTTCGTCCGCAACGCGCTGGCCAACATCAGGTACGCCCCCGCCACCGGCCCCTGGAACATGTGCGGCTGGCCCGCCATCACGGTCCCCCTGGCCACGCACTCCACCGCGCTGCCCATCGGCGTCCAGATCGTCGCCCCGCCCGGCGGCGAACCCCACCTGCTCGGCCTGGCCGCCCAGCTCCAGGCCGCCCATCCCCCGGTCAGGCCGCCCGGCTTCGCGTTCTGAGCCCCTGTTTCGGGCCCCTGTTTCGGGCCGCTGTTTCGGGCCACTGAGGGTGCACCTGACAGGTGTACCTCCAACGGGGCGCTGGCCGGCGTTCGGGCCGTGCCGCAGCCTGGTCCGCATGAACACACGTGAATGGCTCGTGCTCGTCACGCTCTGCGGCGCGACGTTCATGACAGGTCTGGATTATTCGATCATCACGGTCGCGCTCCCCGAGCTCGGCCGCGATCTGGGTTTCGCCACGCGGGGCGACCTGCAGTGGGTGGTGACGGCCTGCCTGCTGCCGACGGCCGCGTTGATGCCGCTGTTCGGGCGGGTGTCGGACGTGGTGGGGCGGCGCAGGCTGTTCGCGGCCGGCGTGACGGCGTTCACCGGGTTCTCCCTGCTGGCGGCCCTGGCTCCGGTGCCCGGGGTGCTGGTCGGCGCCAGGGCCGGGCAGGGGGTGGCGGCGGCCATGATCGGCCCGACCGCGCTGGCCCTCATGACCACGGCCTTCGCCGAGGGCCCGAAGCGTACGAGGGCGATGGGTGTCAACGGGGCGCTGCTCTCGCTCGGCTTCGTGGCCGGGACCATCGGCGGCGGCCTGGTCACCAGCGGGCTGAGCTGGCGCTGGACCATGCTCATCCTGGTGGGGATCGGCGTGGTCGTGCTGGTGGGCGCGCTCTCCGTGCTCCCCGGCGACTCCGGCAGGAGCGCCGTCCGGCTGGACGTGCCGGGGGCCGTGCTGGCGAGCGCCGGGCTGTTCGCCCTGGTCTACGGCATTTCTACGCTCACGTGGATCGGCGTCGCGGCGGCCGTGCTGCTGCTGGGGGCGTTCCTCGCGGTCGAGGCCAGGCACGCCGCCCCGCTGGTGCCGCCGCGGCTGCTGCGCCGGCCCACGGTGAAATGGGGGATGGCGGTGGCGCTGGTGACGTTCGGCATGTGCGGCGGGGCGACGCTGCTGCTGAGCGTCTACATGCAGGACGTGCTCGGCTGGTCCGCGCTGCGGACGGGGCTCGGGTTCCTCGGCGAGGGCGTGGCCGCCCTGATCGCGGGCGGCCTTGCGGCCCGGCTGATCGGCGCGTACGGCGCCCCTGCGACCGTGGCGGCCGGCCTGACCGCGCAGGCTGTGGGGACGGCGGCGATGGTGTTCCTGCCCGCCTCGGGAGGGCTGGGGGTGCTGCTGGCCACCTCGGCGGCGATGGGCTTCGGTCACGTGCTGACCGTGGTGGCCGCGATCACGACGATCACGTCCGGGCTCGAACCGGCCGACCAGGGGGTGGCGGGCAGCCTCGCGCAGATGCCCACGTTCGTCGGGGCGATCGGGGTGGCCGGGCTGACGGCTGTCGCGTCGGCGTACGCCGAGCTGCTGACGGGCCTGCCCGCGGCGTTCGCGGTGGCGGGGGCGGTCGCCCTCCTCGGGGCGGCCGGTGGCGCCCTGCTGCTGCGCCGCGCTACCCCTGCCGCAGCAGGCGTCTGAGCGGCTCCTCCGAGCCGGGCTCCGGCTGGAAGAGCACCACGCCCTGCCCCTCGTCGTCGGGCGTACGCAGCAGCTCGGCGGTGAGCGTGACGACGCCGAGCTCGGGGTGGCGGTAGCCGCGCGAGATGGAGGCGCAGTTGCTCACCGGATGCCGCGTCCACATGGCCCTGAACTCGGCGCTCCCGGCCGTCAGCTCGTCCACCAGCGCGCGCAGCCCCTCGTCGCCGGGGAACTTGCCGAGCGACACCTGAAGGTACGCGATGTCGTCCAGGGCCTTGCTCTCCCAGTCGACGTAGAACTCGCGGGAGCGGGGGTCGAGGAAGTCCATGCGGGCGAAGTTGGGGCGCGGCTCGCGCTCCGGCGCGTCGAAGTCCAGGTGCGGGGTGAACAGCGCGTGCGCAAGCCGGTTCCAGGCCAGCACGTCGGCGCGCCGGCCCACCGCCCAGGCCGGCACCTCCGTGAACGACTCGACCATGCGCCTGATCCCGGGCCTGAGCAGCTCAGGCCCGACCGGCGGGCGGGACCGGACGGCGCGGGCCAGGCGGTGCAGGTGGGCCCGCTCGTCGTCGTCCAGCCGCAGCGCGCGGGCGAGCGCGTCGAGCACCTCGTCGGAGACGTTCGGGCTCTGCCCCTGCTCCAGCCGGGTGTAGTAGCCGACGCTCAGGCCCGCCAGCGGCGCCAGCTCCTCCCTGCGCAGCCCCGCCACGCGCCGGTGCCGCACCCCCGGCCCGAGCCCGACGTCCTGCGGCTTGAGCCGCGCGCGCCGGGCCCGGAGGAACTCACCGAGACTCATCGATGTGCCGTGCTCAGACCCCGACCGGATGCCAGACGGTCTTGGTCTCCAGGAACCGCGTCATCCGGCCGGTCCCCGGGTCGGCCGCCCAGTCCTGCCGGGAGGGGCGCAGGACGCGCTTGAGGTTCTCCGCCGCCGCCTGCTCGCAACTCAGCGCCAGGTCGGCGTCCTCGACCCCGGTCAGGTCGAGCCCGTTGACGTCCATGTGCGCCGCCAGCCAGGGGGCCAGCTCGGCCTGGTGCCCGGTGAGGACGTTCACCACGCCCCCGGGCAGGTCGGACGTGGCCAGGACCTCCGCCAGCGTGATCGACGCGAGCGGCGTGCGCTCGGACGCCACGACGACGCACGTGTTGCCGGTCACGATCACGGGTGCGACCACCGACACCAGCCCGAGCAGCGGATCGGCGGGCGCGATCACGGCCACCACGCCGGTCGGCTCGGGCGAGGACAGGTTGAAGTACGGGCCCGCGACCGGGTTGGCCGCGCCGTGCACGGCGGCGATCTTGTCGGACCAGCCCGCGTACCAGACGAGCCGGTCGATCGCGGCGTCCACCTGCTCCAGCGCCGCCTTCTTGCCGCCGCCGACCTCCTCGGCGAACTGTGCGCGCCGCCCCTCCAGCATCTCGGCGATCCGGTAGAGGATCTGCCCCCGGTTGTAGGCGGTGGCGCCCGACCAGCCGGGGAACGCCTTGCGCGCGGCCACCACGGCGTCGCGGGCGTCCTTGCGCGAGGCGCGGGACGCGTTGCCGAGGAATTCGCCCTTGGCCGAGGTCACGGGGTAGGACCTCCCACTCTCCGAGCGCGGGAACGCCCCTCCGATGAACAGCTTGTAGGTCTTTCTGACGGACAACCTACTCATCGCCCCGCCCCCTCCACGTGGACTCCTGCGACATCTGGACCGGCACGAAGACCTGGCCGCACCGGCTCACGCCGCAGCGGTGGGCGTACCAGCCGGTGCGTACGGGCCGCCCGGCCCTGGCGAAGGCGTGACCCCTGGTGGCCTGTGCCCGCCGCCTGGCGCGGCGGGGACGGCGATGCTCACACGTCAAGGTAGGCCTCCAATCCGTGCAAACCGCCTTCTCGGCCGTATCCGGACTCCTTGTAACCGCCGAACGGCGAGGCCGGATCGAACTTGTTGAACGTGTTGGCCCACACCACCCCCGCCCGCAACCGGTCAGCCATCCA
>NZ_JBSFTC010000405.1:0-8127 GCF_053590415.1 Nonomuraea sp. NPDC003201 | reverse complement strand
CCGCCCTTCTCTCGGCCCGGATCGTGCCGTGCTGGCGGGTGATGATCCGGTGGCTGAGCGCCAGGCCGATCCCGCTGCCGTGCTCCTTGGACGTGCCGGCGCGGTGGCGTCCCAGCCGCGGTCGGACAGCGGGAGGTCGCAGCAGACCACCTCCGCCCCGCGCTTCCAGGCCCACCGGATGGCCACCAGCTCGGGCGAGAAGTCGGCGAACGGGTAGAACCCGAGCCCGCCGTCGACCCGGGCCCCCGCGAGCGCCACCGGCGCCTGCGTCCCCGGGTCGGCCAGGTGCGCCAGCCAGGGCTGGAAGTCCGCCGGCAGCTCGACGCAGACCACCTCGGGGTCGGCGGCGTCCAGCAGCGCGGGCAGCACCACGGCCAGGGCGGGGCTGTGGTGCCGCACCCCCAGCAGGTACGGCCGCGACGAGGCCGCCAGCGCGGCGACCGCCTCCCGGGGATCCAGATCCGGGGCGGGCGGATTGAGGCTCTGAGCGGTCAACGGAGGTTCTCCCGCAGGTCCCACAGGCGGCGCCACATCGCCGACCCGTCCTCCGCGCGCCTGCGCACCGGCCCGTCCCAGTAGCCCAGCAGCCGCCCGTGATCCGCGGGGTCGTCCTTGCGCACGACCCCCAGCAGGTGACCGGGCACCAGGTCCAGCACGTCGCCGGTGGGCAGGTACGCCGCCGCCACCCCCAGCGAGGCCGCCACCTGCACGGCCTCGGCCGTGGACATGACGGTGCCGGGGCGTTCGACGTCCCAGCCCTCGGTGGAGCGGCCGGAGCGCAGGTCGCGGAAGACGGTGACCAGCGCGTCGAGCACGGCGTCGTCCACCCCGAAGGTCGCGCCGGCGCGCTCGACGACGGCCGTCGCCTGGCGGCGCACCAGGGAGACCTCGGCGTCGGCGTCGGAGATGGGGCCGACGGTCTCGAAGTTGAAGCGCCGCTTGAGGGCGGCCGACATCTCCGACACGCCGCGGTCGCGCAGGTTGGCCGTGGCGATGACGGTGAACCCGGACGCCGCCGCGACCTGAGCGTCCTCGGTCCCGGCCAGCTCGGGCACGCTGACCCGCCGGTCGGACAGGATCGACACGAGCGCGTCCTGGACCTCGGGCAGGCAGCGGGTGATCTCCTCCACCCGGGCGACGCGGCCGGAGCGCATGGCGGTCAGCACGGGCGAGTCGACGAGCGCCGTCCGGCTGGGGCCCTGGGCGAGGAGCAGGGCGTAGTTCCAGCCGTAGCGGAAGGCGTCCTCGGTCGTGCCGGCGGTGCCCTGGACGGTGAGCGCGCTGGTGCCGCACACGGCGGCGGCCAGCAGCTCCGAGAGCATCGACTTGGCGGTGCCGGGCTCGCCGACCAGGAGCAGGCCGCGCTCGCCGGCGAGAGTGACGACGCAGCGTTCGACGAGGGCGCGTTCGCCGACGAACTTGGGCGCGATCTTCATCCGGCCGTCCAGCGTCTCGTCGCCGCTGCCGCAGATGAAGGTGACGACCGCGCGCGGGGTCAGCGCCCAGCCGGGCGGGCGGGGGCCGGAGTCGTGGGTGGCGAGGAAGGCGAGTTCGGCGGCGTGGCGCTCCTCGGCGGGCAGCACCTGCCGGGCCGAGGGGGCGCGATCTTCGGTCAAGGTCATGAGAAGAGAAGTCCTCTGAGTCATCGGTGGATGGAATGGGCGCGCCCCGGAGCAGGGGCGCGCCCCGAGCAGGTCAGCGGCGGCGTCCGCGCTTCACCTTCAGCTCCTCGAAGCGCGGCGCGTCGCCGTCGCGCACCCGTCCCCAGGCCCTGGCGTACAGGTCGGCGGCGGGTTCGACGGGCACGAGCGGCACCCCGGTCGACTCCGTCACGTCGAACAGCGCCAGCTTCCACTGCTCCAGCGGCAGCCGCGGCGCGCTCTGCGCCGTCCACCCGCCGGGCAGGAACAGCGACCGCCCCGCCCGCTCGCGGGTGGCCCGCACGACCAGGTCGGTGTCGGCCAGCTCGGCGTGGGCCGACTTGAGCCGGGCGGGCTTCCAGCCGGTCCACCGCGCCGCGTTCCGGTCGGTCGGGTCGGGCATGGCCAGCAGCATCAGGTACGCGGTCGCGGCGTCCTCGCCCAGCCCGAACTCCTTGGCCACCTCGACGACCAGATGGGGCACGGAACGGCTGGGATCCTGCGGCCACCACGTGCCGTCGGCCCCGCGTTCCCCGGCGAGCGGGTCGCCAGGGTCGGCCAGCAGGGCCTCGAAGCGCGGGCCGCGGACGGTCCGCAGCGCGTCCATGGCCGGGAACGACCCCTCCGAGCCGATGAGGGCCCGCAGGTAGGGGTCGTCGCCGGCCTCGTCCAGGAGCGAGACGCGGACGGCGGGCGCGGGCCGGTCGTCGTGGGTGGCCATGAGGACGGCGCCGTACCTTTCGTACCCCTCGCCGGTCTCGGTGGGCGTGCCGGCCGCCTTGCGGAAGGCGGGCAGGTCGACGTACCGGCCGAGGTCGAGCAGCAGGCCGGGGGCGGCCAGCCGGTCGCGTACGGCGGCCAGCACACCCGGCAGCGCGGCCCTGATCGGGTCGCCCGCGGGCAGCCGGTGCGCGAGCCAGCGCGACATCACGATGGCCGTGTGCAGGGTGTCGGCCGTGAAGCCGGTGGCGTTGCCGTCGGCGGGGTGGGCGCGGTCGCCCCGGATGGCCCAGGCCAGATCGTGGCCGAGCTCCGGCTCGCCGGCCGGGTCGATGAGGGCGCGCAGCGCGCGGCCGGTGTCCCAGCCGGTCCTGACCGTGCGGGACGCCTCGCCGAGCAGCCATTCGGGCACGGCCGTCTGGTGGCCGATCCTGTCGTTCCAGACGGCCGCCGCGGCGGCCACGTCGGGACCGTCGCTCCAGAGCCGGGCGGGCTCCTGAGGCAGCAGCGCGGCGACGACCGCCCGCCGGATCCCCGCGCCGATCTCGCGCAGCTCGTTGCGGGCGATGGCGGCGTCGGCCACCTTCACGCCGATCGTGGTGCGGGTCTCCTTGGCGAGGAAGGAGTGCTCGTGCGAGTCGACGGACGGCAGGCCCGCCACGACCAGCCGGGCCATCGTCAGCGAGACGCCGGTGAGCCGCGAGAACTCCTCGGCCGCCTCCGGCCGCCACGGCGCGGGCCCGCGTTCGGCCAGCTCGGCGCGGAACGCCTCCAGCCACCCCTGCGGCCGATCCACGCCGACCGGGTCGGAGGAGCTCAGCGAGTACGGCTGCGGCACGTCGAACCGCCCGGACGGGTCGTGGAACAGCGCACTCCACCGGGTCGTGGAGTCGTCGGCCGCGTCGTGGCCGAAGAGCACCAGGAACGCGCCGCCCTCCAGCGGCAGGACCCCGCGCTGCCAGGTGCCCTCGCGCCACTCGCCGTCGGGCGTCTTCAGATACCGGTTGGGCAGGTGGACGGCGACGCGGCGCCACCGCGACGGGTCGGCCGCCGTGGGCAGCCCGGCCTCGGCCAGCCCCTGCAGCAGCAGCTCCTGCGGGACGCGGTGCTCCTCGGCGATGGTCGCCGATCCGGCGCGGTAGGCCACTGCGGCCAGGTGGTCGAGCATCGGCTCCCAGTCCAGGCTGGAGTGCGGCAGCCCCGGTCGGTCGAGGTGGATGTGGCCCACCCCGGCCGGAGCATCGTCCGCCAGCGCCTGGATCCTCCGGATCTGCTGGAAGGCCCCGTCGGTCTCGTGGCGCCAGTAGTAGGAGGTGGAGATGTCCAGCCCGCTGAGCGCCTCCTGGAGCTCGTAGTCCGTGGGGCCCACGGGGGCCTGCTCGCGATGTCCGCCGGCCAGCGCCTCGGTGAGCCTGGCGGCGACGGCGTCCAGCGAGGCCTGCTGCGCGCCGGCGAACCGCACGATCCCGGCGATGCCCGCCACCAGCCCGTCGTGGCTGACCTGGGGCAGCAGCTCCCGGATCCGCGCCGGCAGGTCCTCCTCAGGGGCCGCGGCCAGCAGCCGCGAAGCGGTGTCCGGGCCGAGCTCGCGCAGGGCGGCCGACCCCTCGGGGTCCCTCGGCCGCAGGTGGTGCCAGTAGCGCAGCGGCGGCAGGATGATCGTGCCCTCTCCGAACGCGCCGGGAGCGGCGTCGGTCTTGGCGGTGGCGACGCACACGCCGTCGGCATCGACCAGTTCGACCCGGTAGCTCCCCTTGAGGACGGCCACGGGCCGGTCGGCGCCGGGGAAGGTCAGGATGCGCGTCGGCTTGCCGCCGTCGGGCGGGAGGGTGATCGCGCGGCCGGACAGGTCCTCGCCGCGCAGCGAACCGTCGGGCAGCCGCGTCACCCGCCAGCCGAGCAGCCCGCCCACGGGTACGCCACTCGGGGTCGCCTCCTCGGACGGGGCGGGCAGCAGCCAGCCCCCGTGCAACGTCGTGCCCGCGGGGATGTCGGTGAGGAAGGCGGGCATGCTCTTCCTGCCGTGCTGCCCGCTGACCGGGTCGTACTCGTGCCAGCCGAGAGTGTTGCGGTCGGAATCGTCCCAGGTCCACACCCAGTAGGAGGTGCCGTCGGTGATCACGGACCGTTCGAGGGGGACGGTGGTGTCGCCGGGGTGCACCACGCCGAGCCCGGTGGTGCGCCCGCCGCCGGGCAGCGCCAGGGTGACCGCGTCGTCGCCGTGGTACCAGTCCATGCGCGTGCCCCGGGTGCTGACGCTCTGGCTCTCGACGGCGTGGACGCGGTCGGCCGAGGTGTGCCAGTAGCCGCGGTAGGCGTAGTCGGCGGTGCGGGACTGCCAGTAGACGAACAGGTCGCCGTCGACGTAGTGGTAGCCGATGTCGTTCCACGTGTCGTTGGGCGCGATGCGCAGGTCGTGGGTGAGCACGGCGCCCTCGCGATCGAGCACGCGGACCTGCCGGGAGCCCGCCGCGATCAGGTACGGCCAGGCGTCGGCGACCACGATGTCGTCGACGTCCTTCCTCGGTACGAGGGTCGCGGCGGCCTCCTCCCAGGCCGGCCAGCCCAGCTCGTCGAAGATCCCGGTCCGCAGCGTACGGGCGAGCACGGGGGAGACGTCGGCCGAGGCGGCCTGGCGTACCTCGTCCTCGGCCAGGACCAGGGCCTCGCCGGGCAGCCAGGACAGCCGCCGCAGGGCTACGGGCAGCTCGGGCAGCCCGGCGGACGTCGACCGCGCGCAGACCTTGCGCACCCACTCGGCCAGCATCGGCCGGCTGCCGTCGGAGGCGGCCAGCAGGCGGACGGCGCGCAGCCCGTCGGAGTCGCCGGTGAACGTGTCGGCCGCGCGCTGGAAGGCCGGCGTGAACCGGCCGTCGGCGGCCAGCGCGGTCAGGTCGCGCTGCCCCTCGCCCTTCGCCCAGTGCTCCAGCCGCAGGTAGTCCCCCTCATCGGGGTCGGCCACGGGCAGGCCGAGCGCGAGGAACAGGTCGAGCAGATCGACGTCGTACGAGTCCGTCAGCCGGGTCGTGGTGCCCGCGAGCTCGGCGCGCAGCCGGTCGGCGGCCCGCTCGACGAGCGTGTAGAGGGCCGGCAGCCGCGGCGGCAGGCCATAGGTGGCGTTGCGGGTGGTGAGGAAGCGCCGGAGCCAGCCCGACGCGCCGTCCTCCGGCACCTGGCCCGAGACGAGCTCGTCGACGGCGCCCGCCGCCTCGAGGACGTCCAGCCACACACCGGGCACGTCGTTGTCGTGGCTCTGCGGCATGACGGCGAGCAGCGTCGCGCGCACCTCGGGCTCGCGCGCGCCCAGCGCGCCGATCGCCGCGCGGTGGGCCTTCCACCAGCCGGTGGCGGCCCGCAGGGTGGCGGGCAGGGCGAGCAGCTCGCGCAGGTACGACTGCTCGGTCGCGTCGGCGTCCACGCCGGCCGCCCTGGCCAGGCGGCGCAGGTCGGTGGCCATCTGGGCGGAGGGGGGCATCCCGCCCGCCGTGCGCCGCACGCACAGCTGGGAGAAGCGGCGCAGCGCCTCGTCGGCGGAGACCCGGGCGGCCAGCTCCTTGGCGTAACCGGACAGCACCTTGACCGGCAGCGCCCCCGCCAGCGCGAACTCCAGGAACACCGAGTCGAGCCGGTCCTCGTCGACCTCCAGCCCGTGCTCGGCCTCCGCCTTGCGGGCGCTGGAGAACATCTGGGAGGCGTAGGTGGCGTTCTCCACGCCGATGAACACCCGCCCGGCCTGCTCGTAGAACGTGGGCAGGAAGTGCGGCACGGACGCGCCGAGCCGGCGGGCCAGCTCGTGGTAGCCGTCGAGCGCGTTCTTGGGCTTGGACTTGGCCTGGCGGGAGATCCGCTCCAGCTCCGGGACGACGGCGAGCGCGTGCTGCCCGTCGCCGGGGTAGTGCACCAGCACCCACTCGGGGAACCCGAGCGAACGCCTTAACCCGAGCCCGACCACCTCCGGCTCTCCGTCGGGCGCCAGGCCCAGGAATCCGGCGGCCAGGTCCTCGGCCGCGCCCAGCTCGCCCGCGACCAGGCGCACGACCACGCGGTCGTCGAGCACGGGGTGACGGTAGCGGCGGGCGGTCATGGGTACGGCGCCCTCGACCGCGCTCTCGGTGTCCGGCGGCAGGATCGCCCCCGCCTTCAGCAACTGCTCGCTCATGCGTCCTTGCCCTCCTCGACCTTGCGCCCCGCGTACAGCGCCGCGGCCATCCGCATCCCCTCCGACCAGGCCACCGGGCCGACCTCACGCAGCGGCAGCGTCCTGCCGTCGAGGTCCTGCCAGGTCAGGCCGCCCGTGCTCACCTCGTCCTCCCAGTACGGCTCGCCGATCCAGACGCTCGCCTCGGTGATGGCCCCGGCGTCGCGGACCCGGCAGGTGGCGTAGCCGCCGGTGACCCGGTAGCCGAGCGTGGTGGCCCGCGCGGCCAGGCCGAAGCGGGAGTCGTACGTGCCGCCGGAGAACTCCGTCACGGTCGTCGCCCTGACGTCCAGGTCGGCGGGCTTGCGCCAGGTGGCGCGGTGGATCTGCTCGACCTTCTGGACCACGCCCAGCTCGGCGGCGAACTCCCGCAGGTCGTCGAGGTCGGGCAGCAGCACCGGGTGGGGCAGCGTCACCGTGCGCGGCGACAGCCGTACGGTCTCGCCGTCGAGGTTGACCACGCGCAGCTCGCCCGTCTCGGTGGCGTCGCGCAGGAAGCCCACCTCGTCGGGGTCGTCGCCGACCACGGCCAGGTCGCGCAGCGCCGACTGCCACGCCTCGTCCGGCCACACCCGGGCCAGCAGCCCGGTCGGCACGGGCAGTGACGACACCATCCACAGGTCCGCCTGCGCCACGCACGCGGCGGCGTGGCGGCCGAGCCACTCGGCGAAGCGGCGCAGCCGGTCCACCTCGGGGTGATCACGCAACGCCTTCGGCAGCGATTTCAGCTGCCGTCCCGCCGATCGGCCGGAGGTGGCTCGCGCCGCCACCCGGCCTTCTATCAGGGCAACCTCGTACCCATCGCCCGCTGCCAGCCAACCCAACGGTCCCCGCCTTCCAGACGCCCGAATTTGGGCATGAAACCTCGAATGAGCAGGGGTTTCCGTGCCCCTGCCGCTGTTGTTGCGCCGAACCTAGCGGCCCTGACCGACAAATGCGTTGATCTCGCGAATTATCGGGCAAGCGGTCTTGTCACGGTGCGGGCCGTGCCCGACGATCATCGCGACGGGCGAGCGCGCGGGGGGTGACGGTTCGTGGGCGGCAGGTCTTCGATCGTGATCGGCGGGCCGGCGGCGGTCCCGTCCCTGTCGTCGTGCAGCGGCGGCGGGCCTGCGGAAACGACCCCCTCCACGACGAGCTCATCCGGCTGGTGGCCCAGGGCGAGGGCGCCGCGAAGTGCCCGTCCGACTCCGACGGCTGGCTGGACGCCCCGGGAGGCTCCCGGACGGCCTGCCTGCGCAACCGCCTCGGCCCGCACCCCGGGGACCCCGGCAAGGGCGGCGGCGTCCTGAAGGCCGGCGACTGCACGCTCATCCAGGACGGCGACGTCCAGGAACACCACGATGTACGGGCTGCCGCACGGCCCCGACCCTTACCCGTCCGTCACCTGCATCCGGCGATTGTGACCCCTCGATAGGCTGGCGGCATGATCTTAGTGACCGGTGCCACCGGCAACGTCGGCTCCGAACTCGTCGCCGCGCTGGCCTCGGCCGGCCGGCCGGTCCGGGCGCTCGTCCGGGACCCGCGCCGCGGCCCCCCCCCCCCCGCCGGGGTAACGGCAGGCCATGC
>NZ_JBSFTC010000404.1:0-8135 GCF_053590415.1 Nonomuraea sp. NPDC003201 | reverse complement strand
CACGTGGTCGAACCCGCCCTCGGGCACCGCCTCAGGATCCAGGACGGCGAGCGCGTCGCGCACCACGCCCACTGCCGCCGCCACCCCGTCGCGCTGCGGCGCGAACGGCCCCGAGCGGCCGGTGGCGAGCACCTCGCCGTGCTCCGAGATCACCGCCACGTCGGTCTTGCTGTTGCCGCCGTCCACCGCCAGCACGAGCCGCGGGCGCCCCACTAGCCCACCGCCCACGGCAGATGCGCGCTGTTCGCCTCGAGGAGCAGGCCCGTCAGCTCCTCGGCGATCTCGTCCTGCCCGACCAGCGGATGGGCGAGCAGGGCGTCCCGCACCCGGTCCGCGCCGCCGTGCAGCGCCGCGTCCAGGGCCAGGCGCTCGTACGCGGACACGTGCGCGATCAGCCCGGCGTACAGCGGCTCGACCGGCGGCACCGGCAGCGGCACCGCGCCCCGGGCCCCGACTGCCGCGGGCACCTCGATCACCGCCGCGTCGTCGAGGAACGGCAGCGTGCCGCCGTTCCGGACGTTCACCACCTGGACGTCACCCCGGTCCCCGAGCAGCGACGCGATCAGCGCCACCGCCGCCTCCGAGTAGAACGCCCCGCCGCGCTCCGACAGCAGCTCCGGCTTGGTCACCACGGCCGGGTCGGCGTACATCTCCAGCAGCCGCCGCTCCAGCGCCGCCACCTCGGCCGCCCGCGACGGCTTGGCGCGCTGCTCGCGCACCACGGCGTCGTGCGCGTAGAAGTAGCGCAGGTAGTAGGAGGGGACCGAGCGCAGCCGCTCCAGCAGCTCCGGCCGCAGCCCGAGGCTGTCGGCGATCTCCTGCCCGTGCGAGCGCAGGATGGCCGGCAGGACGTCCTCGCCGTCCACGTGGACGGACCGCTCCCAGGTCAGGTGGTTCAGCCCGACGTGGCCGAGCGAGACCCGCGAGGGCTCCACCCCCAGCCACCCGGCGAAGCCGCGCTGGAAGCCGATCGCCACGTTGCACAGCCCGATCGCCCGGTGCCCGGCGTCCAGGAGGGCCCGGGTGACGATGCCGACGGGGTTCGTGAAGTCCACGATCCACGCCTGCGGCGCCAGCGCGCGTACCACCGAAGCGATCTCCAGCACGACCGGCACCGTGCGCAGCGCCTTGGCCAGCCCGCCCGCGCCCGTCGTCTCCTGCCCCACGCACCCGCAGCGCAGCGGCAGCGTCTCGTCCACCTCCCGAGCCGCCTGCCCGCCCACCCTGAGCTGGAACAGCACCACCTGCGCCCCCGCGACCCCCTCCTCCACCGAGGAGGTGGCCAGCACGCGGGCCGGATGCCCCGCGTGCGCCAGCATCCGCCGCGACACGCCCGCCACCAGCTCCAGGCGCGCGGCGTCGGGGTCTATCAGGGCGATCTCCGTCACCGGCAGCTCGTCGCGCAACCGCGCGAAGCCGTCCACCAGCTCAGGCGTGTACGTCGAGCCGCCCCCGACCACGGCCAGTTTCAACCCTTCACTCCCGTCAAAGTCACGCCCTCGATGAACACTCGCTGGGCGAAGAAGAACACGATGATCACCGGTGCGGTCACCAGCAGCGTGGCGGCCATGGTGAGGTTCCACTGCACGCTGTGGAACGCCTTGAACGTGGCCAGGCCGAGCGACAGCGTCAGGTGGTCCTGTTCGACGCCGGCGTACAGCAGCGGCCCGTAGTAGTCGTTCCAGCAGTAGAAGAACTGGAACAGGGCGACCGCCGCGATGGCCGGGCGGGCCATCGGCAGGACCACCCTGACGAGGGTCGTGAAGTCGGAGCAGCCGTCCACCTTGGCCGCGTCGGTGTAGTCGCGCGGGATCGTGACCAGGAACTGCCGCAGCAGGAAGATCGAGAACGCGTCCCCGAGCAGCATCGGCAGGATCAGCGGCCACAGGCTGTCCGTCAGCCCCAGCCGCGCCCACACCAGGTAGATCGGCACCGCGATGACCTGCGGCGGCAGCATCATCGCCGTGATCACCAGCAGGAACGCCAGCCGCCGCCCGCGAAAGCGGAACTTGGCCAGCGCGTACGCCACCGGCACCGACGACACCACCGTGAACAGCGTCCCGAGCACCGCGTACATGAGCGTGTTGGCCGCCCACCGCAGCAGCATCGACTTCTCGAACACCACGGCGAAGTTGTCCCAGTTCCAGCTGTGCGGCCACAGGTCGCTGGTCAGCGCCTGCTGGTCGGTCATCAGCGCGGTCAGCGCGATGAACACCACCGGCGCCAGGAACATCAGCGCCAGCGCGACGGCCAGCGCGTGCGTGGCGATCCACACCAGCACCCGCCGCCTGCGGGCCCGGACGCCGTCCCGCCGGGCGTGCGCGGCCACCGGACGGGGCGGCGCGGTGCCCGGGTCGACGATCGTGGCACTCATGACGCCTCCTCGGCCTTGCGGAACTGCCGCAGCAGGATCAGCGTGAAGATCATCGAGGTGGCGAACAGGAGCAGCGCGAGCACGCACGCGTACCCCATGGAGTAGTCGCGGAAGCCGACCTGGAACAGCCACTGCGGCAGCGTCAGCAGCGACTCGTCCGGATAGCCGGGCGAGAACGAGCTGCCCGGCGAGTCGGTCTCGCCCGAGGCCACCCGGGAGGCGATCATCGCCTGGGTGAAGTACTGCAGGGCGTAGATGACGTTCGTGACCAGGGAGAACATCAGCACGGGCGCGATCGCGGGCAGCGTCACGCTGCGGAACTGCCGCCACGCTCCCGCCCCGTCGATGGCCGCGGCCTCATACAGGTGCCTGGGCACGTCCAGCAGCGCCGCCATGAAGATCACGACCAGCTGGCCGCAGCTCCACAGCGACAGCAGCGTCAGGCTCGGCTTCGACCAGGCCGGATCGCCGAACCAGTCGGGCCCCCGGACCCCGAACAGGGCCAGGAACTGGTTCCACGGCCCGGTCGCCGGGTTCATCAGGAAGACGAACGTGATCGTGCCGGCCGCGAGCGGCACCAGCGACGGCAGGTAGAAGATCGTGCGGAACAGCCCGACGCCGGCCTTGAGCCGCACCACGAGCTGCGCCAGCGCCAGCGAGCACAGCACGGTCGCCGGCACCATGATGAGCACCAGCCACAGCGTGTTCTTCGCTGAGGTCAGCACCCTGGGGTCCTCGAACAGGTAGCGGTAGTTGTCCAGGCCGGCGAACTCGAGGGTGTACATGTCGTAGCGGTGGAAGGAGAAGTACACCGTGGACAGCAGCGGGTAGACGAAGAAGATCGACACCCCGGCGATCCACGGCGACAGCCACACGAGGGCCCGCAGGCCCTCGCGGCGCCGCCACACGTCAGCGAGCGCGGCCACCTCAGCCCCCGGACAGCTTCAGCTTGTCGTCGATCTGCTTGTCCACGCCTTTCAGCCCGGCGTCCAGATCGGGTACGCCGCCCTTCTCCCACTTGGTCACGAACGTGCCCATGACCTCCTGGTTGAAGACGCTGTTCACGCTGGCGGGGATGGTCGAGGTCTTCGGGTGGGCGAAGATGTTCAGGAACGTCGTGAAATTGGCGTCCTTGGCCAGCTCGGGGGACTCCATCGACGCCTTCGTCGTCGGCACGTTGCGCAGCGCGTTCGACAGCGTCACCAGCGAGGAGGTGTCCGTGGTGAGGTGCTTGACCAGCTCCCACGCCTGCTGCGGATGCTTGGCCCCCTTCGGCACGCCGATCACGGTGCCCGCGGTGAAGCCGCTGCCGTACAGGTCGGGCCGGTCGTCGGCGACGGGCAGGGGAGCGGTGCCGTAGTCGAGGTCCTTCGCCTCGTTGGCGATCATGGCGTTACGCCACTCGCCGTCCAGGACCATGGCCACCTTGCCCTGGTAGAAGGGGTGCTTGGCGCTCCACTCGTCGCCCAGGCTCTTGCGGAACTTCTCCAGGTTGGCGTAGCCGTACCAGTCGACGAGCTCCTTCTGCCAGGTCAGCAGCCGCTTCCAGGCCAGGTCGGAGCCGATGGCCGAGGTGCCGTCGTCGTTGTACCACTTGGCGCCGACCATGGGAGCCAGGTGGGTGGGGCTGTTCTCGTAGTACTGGACGCTCGGGATGAACCCGGCCACCTTGATCGTGCCGTCGGCGTCGCGCACGGTGAGCTTCTTGGCCAGCGCGGTCAGCTCGCTCAACGTCTTGGGCGGCTGATTGCCCTTCATCAGCGCCTTGTTGTAGTAGAGCCCGTACGCGTCCGCCAGCAGCGGCAGCGTGCACTGCCTGCCCTCGAAGCCCGAGTACGAGCGTGCCACCTCGGGCAGCACCGACAGGTCGATCCCGTCCTGCTTGATCACCGGGGTGAGATCCTGGAACGCTCCCGACTTACACCATTGGGCCACGCTGTCGGTCGTGAACGAGGCCGCCACGTCGGGCGCGTTGCCGCCCCGGATGGCCTGGGTGATCTGGTCGTCCTGCACGTTCTTGACGGCCTTGACGGTGATCTGCGGGAATTTCTTATTGAAGCCCGCGATGGCCTCCTCGAACGCCTTGACCTCGGCGTCCGTGTTGAACCCGTGCCACAGCTCCAGCGTGGCCGCCGGGAGCGCCTGCGAGGCCGAGCCCGAAGGTTTGGGCTGGGCGCCGAGCGACGGCCCTGCCTGTTTGTTCGCGGTGCACCCGCTCAGAGTGCAGGCGGTCAGCGCGAGAGCCGCGGCGACCGACAGAGGGACGAAGCGCACGGGGGGTGCCTCCTGCCGTGGTGGATCATGTCGGAACGGTTGAGCTGAAAACCTCTTCGCGTACGGTGGCAAGAGCCAGATCGAGGGCGCCGGCGAGGACGGGGTTGCCCTCGACGCTCGACAGCCGGACCCGGGGCTGCGGGATGGTGAGCGCGTGCAGCTCGTGTTCGACCAGCTCGCGCAGGGTCTCGCCGCCCGACAGCACGACGCCGCCGGTCAGCACGATCAGTCCGGGGTCCACGACGGACGTGATCGCGGCCAGGCCCACGGCCAGCCGGGCGGCGATGTCGCGCAGCCCCGCCCTGGCGTCGTCGGCCTTCTGGCCCTTCCCCTCGGCCGCCCGCACGGCGTTGGCGACCGCGTGCGGGAAGTCGCCGCCGCGCACGCCGTACGAGCGCAGCAGCTTCAGCACCGCCGGGCCGCCGGTGAGCGCCTGGTAGCCGTGGTTGGCGTAGCGCCCCGCCTCGCGGGCCGTCGGCGCGCCCGGGGTCGGCATGTAGCCCACCTCGCCCGCGCCGCCCGTGGCGCCCCGGTGTATCCGGCCGCCCAGCACGATGGCCGAGCCGATGCCCTCGTCGGCCCACAGCAGCACGAAGTCCTGATGGTCCTGGGCCGCCCCGTGCGCCTGCTCGGCCACCGCGACCAGGTTGACGTTGTTCTCCACGTCCACCGGCACGCCCAGGCCCGCGCTGAGGGTCGGCACCAGGTCGGGGAGCTGCCAGCCGGGCACGTCCTTGGCGGCCGCGTACCCCAGCCTGCCGGTGGAGGGGTCGATCGCGGCCTGCACGCCGATCACGACCCGGCGCAGCTTGTCCGGCGGGCTCGCGCCCTCCAGGGCCGCGTTCAGGCGGTCCACCAGCTCGCCGGGGGGCCGGCGCGGGGTCGGGAGCGTGTGCTCGCCGACGATCGTGCCGGTGATGTCGGCCACCTTGGCCTCGATCCGGTCGGGCGTGACGTCCAGCGCGGCCACGTACGCCGCCGCGGGGTTGATCCGGTAGACCTCCGCCGTACGCCCCGGCAGGCCCTCCCTGATGCCGTCGAGCACCACCAGCCCGGCCTCCTGCAGCCGGGCGAGGAGCTGGGACGCCGTCGGCTTGGACAGCCCGGTGAGGGTGCCGATCTCGGGGCGGGTCAGCGGACCGCGTTCGAGGAGTGCCTGCAGGGCGGCGCGATCATTGATGGCACGTAGCAGACTGGGGGTCCCCGGTACCGGACCGCTCACGGATGGGCTCCTTGCGAGTTAGGAAACTTTCCTAACTCGGAACATAGGGAGTCCGGCCCCGTGGGTCAAGAGCCGGATGCAGGTGAAACCAAGCCGTAACAAGGAAAGAGATCAGGGGGAGAAAGCAGGTGGGAGTGCCTCAACAGGCGTGCTAATGTCGTCGTTTGTCGTAACAACAAGCAGAATGGCCCGGAGTGTCTCATTAACCACAATAACGGTCAGGCGGCAACTCGTCAAACAGAGCTCGCCAGGGAGCAGGCATACGTCACCCGACTCTACGACCGCCTCGACGAGCTGCGCGAGCGTACCCAGCGGCAGCTCAAGGAGGTGCTGGCCACGGGCGCCGTCGGCACGATGCAGAACAGGTCGGAGCGCGACACGTTCGCCGAGATGTACGCCTCCAGGCTCGCCCGGCTCTGGGCGGTCGAGCGCGGCCTGGTTTTCGGTCGCCTCGATCATGTCGACGAGGGCCGGCTGTACATCGGCAAGCTCGGCATGACCGACGACGAGCAGCTGCGCCTGCTCATCGACTGGCGCGCGCCGGTCGCGCAGCCGTTCTACCGTGCCACCCCGGCCGCTCCGATGGGCCTGACCAGGCGCCGCCACCTGCAGACCAAGGGCCGCGCCGTGATCGGCGTCGACGACGACCTGCTCGACCTCGACTCGCTCACCGACGACGACCGCGCCACGCTCAACGGCGAGGCGGCCCTGCTGGCCGCGCTCGACGAGCGGCGCACCGGCCGCATGCGCGACATCGTGGCGACCATCCAGGGCGAGCAGGACCGCGTCATCCGCAGCGACCTGAACGGCGTGCTGGTCGTCCAGGGCGGTCCCGGCACCGGCAAGACGGTCGTCGCGCTGCACCGCGCCGCGTACCTGCTCTACACCCACCGCGAACGGCTCGAGCGGCGCGGCGTGCTCATCCTCGGGCCCAACCTCACCTTCCTGCGCTACATCGAGCAGGTGCTGCCCTCGCTCGGTGAGACCGACGTGCTGCTGTCCACGGTCGGGGAGCTGTACCCGGGCGTGACCGCCACCGCCAGGGAGCGGCCCGAGGTGGCCGCGCTCAAGGGCGACGCGCGCATGGCCGAGGTGATCGCCAAGGCCGTACGCGACCGGCAGCGGGTGCCGCGCAAGCCCGTCGAGCTCACCATCGGGCGCATCACGCTCACCATCGACCGTTCCATGCTCGACGGCGCGCGCAACAAGGCCACCCGCTCCCGGCGGCCGCACAACCAGGCGCGCGCCGTGTTCGTCCGGTCGCTGCTGAACGCCCTGGCCAGGCAGCAGGCCCGCAAGATCGGCAAGGGGCTCATCGACGACGACGAGCTGGCCGACCTGCGTGAGGAGCTGCGTACCGAGCCGGTGGTCAAGTCCGCGCTCAACCGGCTGTGGCCGTACCTGACGCCGCAGCGGCTGCTGCTCGGCCTGTACGGCTCCCCGGAGCGCCTCGGCTACGCCGCCTCCGAGCTGAGCCCGCAGGAACGCGCCCTGCTGCGGCGCGACGGCGGGGAGTGGACCGAGTCGGACGTGCCGCTGCTGGACGAGGCCGCCGAGCTGCTCGGCGAGATCGACGAGCAGGTGCTGCGGGCCAGCGCGATGCAGGCCGAGGAGGAGCTGGCCGCCGCCAGGCAGGCCGAGGAGAGCGAGCGCGAGGCCGAGCTCGCCTACGCGCGCGAGGTCCTGGAGCTGACCGGGCTGTCCGACGTCATGGAGGCCGAGCGCCTGGCCGAGCGCCAGCGTGGCGAGGGCCCCTACCTCACCACCGCCGAGCGCGCCGCGGCCGACCGCACGTGGGCCTACGGGCACGTGATCGTGGACGAGGCGCAGGAGCTGTCGCACATGGCGTGGCGGGCGGTCATGCGGCGGTGCCCGACGCGGTCGATGACGATCGTCGGGGACATCGCGCAGACCGGGTCGGCGGCCGGGGCGCGGTCGTGGGAGGAGGTCCTCGACCCGTACGTGGCCGGGCGGTGGCGCCAGGAGAGGCTCACCGTCAACTACCGCACGCCGGTGGAGCTGATGGCGGTGGCCGCCCGGGTGCTGGCCACCATCGACCCCGCCCTGCAGGCGCCCACGTCCGTGCGCGAGCTCGGCGTGGAGCCGTGGTCGGCGCCGCTGCCGGCGCTGGCGGAGCTGGTCAAGGCGGAGGTGGGGGAGGGCGGCAAGGTCGCCGTGGTGGTGCCGGACGCGCTGCTGGAGTCGCTGGGGGCGGAGGTGGCCGCCACGGTGACGGGCGCGGTGGTGGTGGCGCCCGGCCCGGGC
>NZ_JBSFTC010000403.1:0-8142 GCF_053590415.1 Nonomuraea sp. NPDC003201 | reverse complement strand
GGCGCGGCTGGCGGCGGTGCGGGCGGCCATGGACGAGGCCGGGGTGGAGGCCCTCGTGCTGCGGCCCTCGCCGGACGCCCGCTTCCTCGGGAGCCTTCTTGGGGACCGTCAGGGCGCGTACCTGGTGGTCACGCAGGATGTGGTGGCCGAGACCGGCGATCCGGCCGGGGTGGTGCCCGCGGGGGCGCGCCGGGTCGGGGTGGATCCGGAGATGCGGGTGCGGGAGCTGTTCGGGCTGGCGATCGAGGCCGAGCTCGTGCCCGCGTCCTCGGTGCTGTGGCCGCTGCGGCTGCGCAAGGAGCCGTACGAGGTCGAGGCCGTCGGGCGCGCGGTCGCGGCGGCGGAAGGGGTGCTGGGGCAGGCGCTGGAGCTGGCCTGGTTCGGGGCGACCGAGCGGGCGATGGCCTACCGGCTGCGGGTGCTGCTGGCCGAGTCGGGGTGCGAGGAGCTGCTGTCACTGCGGGTGGCGGCCGGGGAACACACGGCCCTCCCCGCGCACGTGCCCGGGGAGCGCGTGATCAACCCCGGGGACGCGCTGGGCGTGGCGGTGTGCGGGCGGTGGGGCGGCTACTGCGCCGAGGTGTCCAGGGTGTTCGCCGTGGCGGAGCCGCCGGACGACTTCGAGGCGATGTACTCGGTGGTGCTGGCCGCCCACCGGGCCGGGCTCGCGGCCGTGCGGCCCGGCGTGCCGGTGGACGAGGTGGCCAGGGCCGTGGGCGAGGTGATCGACGGCAGCGGGTACGGGCGCTTCGCGGCGGCCCACGTGGGCCGGGGCGTCGGGCTGGGGCACGACGAGGGGCCGTGGCCGGGTGAGGACGCCGTGTTCGAGCCGGGCATGGTGTTCTGCCTGGAGCCCGCCATCTACGTGCCCGAACTGTTCGGGGCCCGGGTCGCGGACGTGGTGGTGTGCGCGGACGACGGGCCGGTGCCGCTGGGCGCGTACCCGCACACCCTGCACGTCCTCGACCGTTAAGGCAGCCTGACGGCCTCGGCCAGCCTGCGGGCCTCGTCGGCCCATCCCGCCAGGAACATCAGCGCCTCGCCCCGCTCCCTGAACCGGCGGGCCGCGTCCACGGGCGTGGCGCCGCCGTAGTCGAGCTGCGCCTCCCCTGCCCGGGCCAGCATCAGCGGGGTCAGGAAGTCGTACTTGACCGCCGACGCGCACACCGCCAGCCGCACCAGCCGCTCGTCACCGCGCCAGCCGGAATCCCGCAACCCCCGCACGTACGCCCCGTGGACGGCCGCGTCGAGCGCGGGCAGCAGAGCGGCCGGCAGGAACAGGTCGAACACGCTGTCCGGGATGTGGTTGCCGACGTCCTCGCCCAGCGCGCCGTCGCCCGCGAACGCCCAGTCCACCAGCACGCTCTCGCCGTCGCGGTCGATCACGTTGCTCGGCCACACGTCGAGGTGGCACAGCGCCCTCGGCAGCGACTCCAGGACGGCCAGGAACTCCTCCCGGTCCCGGTGCAGCCGCACCAGCTCCCCGCGCAGCCCGGGCGGGAAGTTCTCGGCGACCAGGGGGTGGCGCCAGACCGCGTCGTCCTCCAGCAGCTCGTACGGGACCGGTTTCGAGCCCAGGTAGTCGCGCAGGAACGACCGGCTCGACCAGGGCCGCTCCACCTGGCCCGCCGCCCCTTGGGCCAGGCCGAGCTGGCGCCCGAAGAGCGTGTGGCGCCCGAGGTCCCAGGTGGTGCCGGACCGCCCGGCCACGTCCTCGGTCCACAGCGCGAGGTCGCCGTCGTCGCGTTCGACCAGCTCCAGCAGCTTCGGCGCGGCCACCCCCGAGCCCGCCCACAGCCCCGGCAGGCCGTCGGCGTAGACGTCGGCCTCCCTGCGCCAGTAGTTCCAGTGGCGCGGATCGTCGGAGTGCCCCCACCCCGCGCCGCCTTCCTTGCGGCGGGTCAGCACCTTGAGCACCGCCGACCTCGACCCCCTGCGCACCCGCCAGATGCCGCCGGTCACCGCGTTCAGCGGGTTGTGCGTGAGCGGCTCGACGACGGCGTCGGCGCCGCCGAGCACCCGCGCGATCTCATCTTCCACTCGCGTCACCCTAGCTCGTGACGGTGTGTGATGATCCACGGTCAAGGGTAGTCCAGAATCATGCTGCGCATCGGCACGTGGAGATCTGCCGGGTCGCTCGACATGGTGATCTGCGGCTGGCACGACGGCGGTCCCGGGCCCCTCGAAACGGGCATCAAGCTCATCTACGGAGCAGGCGGCCCGATGCCCGGCTTTCCCGGGCTCCGCGTGGGCACCCTCGTGGCGACGTGCGCGGAGGAGATCGCCGAGGCCCTGCTCCAGGGGATCGACGTGGTGGCCACCGCGCCGGACTGCTGCCCCGCGGCGCCCGTGGTGGCGGCGGGCATGTGGCACTACGGCTGGACCGGGAGCGATCCGGGCGCGCTGGCCGGGGCTACCGCCGCGGGCCTCGTCATGGCCGCGCAGCCGGGGCCGTGCGCGGTGGAGATCCGCCGCGACGGCCGCAGCTCGCTCGCCGGTGACGTGCGGGCGGAGACCGTACGCGCCTGCCTGGCCGGGACCGTCCCCCTGGAGTCGGTACGCCTCAGCCAGGAGGCCCCCAGCAGGCTCCTCATCACACCCTGTTAGACGCTTCCACCAAAGCCCGGCCCCGGCTTGGTGAACCCGGACGAATCGCGGCGGCCCCGCCATCGAATACCGTCGCCTGGGAACGTCCGAGACGAGGAGCGGCAGGTTGGTCGAGGTCAGGGAGCTCCATGAGATGGCGGAGTTCGAGCAGGTGGATGCGCTGTTCGAGGACATCTGGCACTTCGGGACCGGTGCCCCGCCCATCACGATCGAGCTGATGCGGGCCCTGGCGCACGCGGGCGGCTACGTGGCGGGCGCCTTCGAGGGCGGCCGCCTGGTGGGCGGCTCGGTCGGGTTCCTGGCCAGCGGGAACGCCCTGCACTCCCACGTCACGGGGGCGGCGGCCGGGCGCGGCATCGGGTTCGCGCTCAAGCTGCACCAGCGCCGGTGGGCCCTGGAGCGCGGGCTGGAGCGGATCACCTGGACGTACGATCCGCTCATGCGCCGCAACGCCCACTTCAACCTGGTCAAGCTGGGCGCCCGGCCCCGCGAGTACCTGCCCTGCTTCTACGGGGTCATGGATGACGCGATCAACCGGGGCGACGAGTCCGACCGGCTCCTGACCGTCTGGCCGCTGTCCGACCCGCGCGTGGAGGCTGTGGCGCGGCCGGGCCTGCGGGTGGATGCTTTGACGCGGCCGGATGCTTTGACGCGACCGGATGCTTTGACGCGACCGGATGCTTTGGCGCGACCGGAGCCGCGTGGGTCGGACGGCCCGCCGCCGGGCGCCGTGGTGGCGCTCGCCGACGTGGGCGGGCGGCCGGTGGCCGGTCCGGTGGACGCCGGCACGGTGCTGGTGGCCGTGCCCGCGGACATCGCGGGATTGCGCGGCGCCGACCCGGGAACGGCCAAGGCGTGGCGGCACGCCGTACGCGACGTGCTGGGCGGCCTGATGGCCGAGGGCCGCGCGGTCACGGGGTTCTCCGGGAAGTCCTACTACGTAGTGGAGAAGAAGTGAAGATCACTGGAGTTGAGCTGCGGCGGATCGCGATGCCGCTGGTGGCGCCGTTCCGCACGTCGTTCGGCACGGAGACGGCCCGCGACGTCCTGCTGGTCAGGGTGGTGACGCCGGACGCCGAGGGGTGGGGCGAGTGCGTGGCCATGGACGCGCCGCTCTACTCCTCCGAGTACACCGACGGCGCGGCCGAGGTGATCCGGCGCTTCCTGCTGCCCGCGCTGCCGAAGACGCTGGACGTGCACGACGTCGGCCGCGCGCTGGAGCCCATCAAGGGCCACCGGATGGCGAAGGCCGCAGTGGAGACGGCGGTGCTGGACGCGCAGCTCAGGACGGCGGGCGAGTCGTTCGCCCGCTTCCTCGGCGCCTCCCGCACGCGGGTGCCGTGCGGGGTGTCGGTCGGCATCATGGACTCCATCCCGCAGCTGCTCGACGCCGTGGGCGGTTACCTCGACGAGGGGTACGTCCGCATCAAGCTCAAGATCGAGCCCGGCTGGGACCTGGAGCCGGTCCGGGCCGTGCGCGAGCGGTTCGGCGACGACGTGCTCCTCCAGGTCGACGCGAACGCCGCCTACTCGCTGAGCGACGCCCGCCGCCTGGCCCGGCTCGACGCGTTCGACCTGCTGCTGATCGAGCAGCCGCTGGCCAACGACGACCTCGTGCAGCACGCCAGGCTGGCCAAGCAGCTCAAGACGCCGATCTGCCTGGACGAGTCGATCGAGTCGGCCGAGCACGCGGCCGCCGCCATCGCGCTCGGCTCGTGCTCAATCGTCAACATCAAGCCCGGCCGGATCGGCGGCTACCTGGAGGCCCGGCGCATCCACGACCTGTGCCGGGCGAACGGCATCGCGGTGTGGTGCGGCGGCATGCTGGAGACCGGCCTCGGCCGGGCGGCGAACGTGGCCCTGGCCGCCCTGCCGGGCTTCACGCTGCCCGGCGACACCTCCGGGTCGCGGCGCTACTACTCCACCGACATCACCCAGCCCTTCGAGCTGTCCGACGGCCACCTGGAGGTGCCCGCGGGGCCGGGCCTGGGCGTGGACCCGATCCCGGAGGTGCTCGACGCGGTGACCACGAGCACGGAGTGGATCACGCTCTGACGCTGGGCAGCACGGCCTGGCAGGTGGCTGACACGGGTCCCCCACGTGGGGGATGTTCACGGACGCTGCAGCGGCGAGCATCGGAACGCGCCACGCGAACACCACCTGCCTGACCGGAGGCCCCAGCATGACCACCACCCTCGGCGGAACACCACGGACCGGACGGCTTCCGGCCATCCTGGCCAAGCTGCACGGCCGGACGGCGGTGGGCGTGCCCCGCTGGGCCGTGTGGGCCGCCTACGCCACCACCTTGACCCCGCTGCCGTCCGGCATCTGGCGGATCGCGGCCTTCATCTTCGGGGCGCCGCTGCTGGAGTTCGGCGGGGCTCCCCCGCCCGGCCACGGGCCGGTGCTGATCGACGGCGAGTGGTGGTACATCGTCACGCTCAGCGTGGCCAGCGAGGCGACGGCGTTCCTCACCGTCGGGCTGGTCGCCCGGTGGGGTGAGGTGTGGCCGCGCTGGATCCCCGGGCTGGGCGGCCGCCGGGTGCCGGTCCTGGCGGCCGTCGTCCCCGCCGGCCTGGGTGCGGCGGTGTTGCTGGTCTTCCCGTACGCGCTGGTCATGTTCGCCTTCGGCCGGATGATCAACGGAAGCCCCGAGGGTTTGATCGTGCACGGCTGGCAGGCGGTCGCCTTCTGGGTCACGTACGCGCCGCTGGCCGCCTGGGGCCCGCTGCTCGCCATCCTGACCGTGCACTACTTCCGGCGACGATCATCTTAGGCGCCTTTCAGTAGTCAACCAGGTGAGCTGGTCGCTCGTGGGCTCCTGGGCGACCCCGGTCGAGCCCGTGCAGCGCGATCTCCACCCCGACGTCGGCCTCGTAGCCTGCCCCGCGCGACGCGGCCCGGGCCGGTCGAGCAGGAGGCGCGCCGCCTGACGACGGCGTCCTCAGGCGTTGTCGGGCGTGGCCCATTCGACGAACTGGATGATCACGCCGTTGGGGTCGGTGACCTGGAACAGGCGTTCGCCCCAGGGCTCTTCACGCAGCGGCATCGTGATCTCGACCCCGGCGTCACGCAGCAGCTTCTCCTGGTCCCGCAGGCCGGTGTCGAGGGTGAACGCCAGGATCAGGCCCGCCGCGTGCTGATCGCGCTGCTCAGGCGGCAGTACCTGGGTGCCGCGGGCGAGCAGGACGATGTCCACCGCATCGGTACGGGTGAGGGAGACGAAGCCCTCGGCGGCGGCCTGAACGGAGTAGCCCAGGTGAGTGGTGAAGAACGCCTGGGAGGCGGCGATGTCGTCGATCGTGAGCGAGACGGTGGACGCGATGATCTGCAAGAAGGTCTCCCTGTCGGGTCGGAGCCGGGACGGAGGTGTGAGGTACCGACGCGGGTCAGTAGCCGCGGCGGCGGGGGATGCTGCGGGCGACACGGGGCTCGCGTCGCCCGCGGACGGCACGGTCGGAGGGCAGGTGGCGGAGGTCGTCGCCGCGCTTGAGGGGCTGCTCCGGCCGGTGGTGGCCCAGTTGCCCGGTCAGCACATCGGTGCGGTGGATCGCGGGGACGGCCTGCTCGGCCATGGGGTCGAGGTGGCGCATGGGCACTCTCCTTCGTTCCGGTCGGCGTTCCATGGTCGCAAACTTACGACGGGCGTAAATTTAGCCCAGACGGCTCGGGGGTGTCAACATAAAAATGCTACGGGGGTAATATTTCCCCATGGCTACCCAGACTCCGGCCCAGACCGCCGGCGACCCCACACAGCTCGAGTCGCCCATCGGCCTGCGGGAGGCCAAGAAGCAGGAGACCCGGCAGCTCATCTCCGACCACGCCACCCGGCTGTTCATCGCCCAAGGCTTCGAACAGACCACCATCGCGGAGATCGCCGCCGCCGCCCGCGTCGCCAAGAAGACCGTTACCAACTACTTCGCCCGCAAGGAAGACCTGGCCCTGGACCACCAGGAGGAGTTCACCGCCGCCCTGGCCCAGGCCGTCGCCACCCGGCAGCCCGGGCAATCCGCCCTGACCGCGCTGCGCCGCGCCTTGCAGGACGCCATCGCCGCCCAGGACCCGGTCGCCGGCTTCTCCGGCGCGGCCTTCGCCCGCATGATCGCCGACAGCCCCACCCTGACCATCTGCCTGCGAGGCCTGCACGACCAGCGCGAACACCGCCTCACCCAAGCCCTCGCCGAGGCCACCGGCACCGCCTCCGACGACATCACCGTCCGGACCGCCGCCGGGCTCCTGGGCACCGTTCACCGCATCCTGTTCCAACGCATCCAGGACCTCACCCTGGCCGGACGCTCCAACGACGAGATCGCCCGCACCATCGGCGCCGAAGCCACCCAGGCGTTCGACCTGCTGGAGCCCGCTCTGGCCGACTTCGCCACCTGAACCCGCCGACGCCAGTGAACAACTCTCTTACGTCAGGGCCGCCCACCGGTGTGGGTGGTGATCGTCGCCGCGAGGGACGGCACGACCGCGTGGGGCAGCGCGTGGCCGAGACCAGCCACTGTGACGAGAGTGGCGCCGGGGATGGCGCGCGCCAGCCGGGCGGCGTGCGGCGGCGGGGTGACGGGGTCCTCCGGCGCGTCGATCACCAGGGTGGGCACCGAGACGTTCGCGAGCTCGGCCCCGCGCTCCATGCCCGACTGGTCGGCCAGAGCATGGGCGGCGAAGTTGCGCCAGGTGCCGCTGTGGGCGGCGATCCGGCGTTCGAGATCGGCGAACTCCTCGGCGTCGAAGGGCAGGACGTCGCCGTTGAGGACCCTCCAGTGCTCGACGCGCCACCGAAGCTCCGCCTCCGGGTCGCGCTCTTGTCCGAGCCTCTCCCACAGAGCGAGCAGCCGGGGGTCGGGCCCGGGCAGGTCGTCGTCGGAGATGCCGGGGTCGGGGGCCGCCCCGCCGATCAGCGCGGAGCCGAAGATCGTGGCGCTCATCAGCCGGTCCGCATGGTCGAGGAGGAGCAGCTGGACCAGGGTGCCGCCCATCGACATCCCGACCACGTGAGCACGTGCGATCCGCAGCGCGTCGAGGGCCGCGATCGAGTCGTCGGCCAGCGCCCGGATCGGGTAGGGACGCTCGTGGAAGGCATGGGTGGAGCGCCCGGTGTCGCGGTGGTCGTAGCGGACGACGAAGTGGTCGCGGGACAGCAGCTCGACCAACTCGCCGGGCCAGGTCAGTCCGCTCGCGTTGGCTCCCATCACCAGCAACAGGGCGGGACGCTCCGGATCGCCGGTCGTCTCCACCCAGAGCCGATAACCGTCCGCGACCTCGACGAAGGTCTCAGCGTGGCGAACCCCGCCGGTCCGCGGGTCGGTCGCTCGGGCCATGACTCACTCCTCGTGGGTTGGGTTCCAAGCGACGATACCAAGAGACGAAACGTCTCGTCTCGCATTGCGGAGGCACGCCGGGCCTCGGCTCAGTTGCCCCAGGTTCCCGCGGCGGCGGCCGTCTTGACGTAGTCGGCGAAGGACCGCGGGTCGCGTCCGAGCGCCCGCCGTACGCCGTCGCCGACGCGCTCACCGGCGCCGTCGCGGATCC
>NZ_JBSFTC010000402.1:0-8211 GCF_053590415.1 Nonomuraea sp. NPDC003201 | reverse complement strand
GCCGGCCAGCGGCACCGCCAGGGCCCACACGGCCAGGGCGGCCGCGGGCGCGCCGATCACGGTGAGGAGCAGTCTTCTGAGGGAGGTGTTCACGCCGCTCAGCCTGGCCCGTCCGGGCGGGTCGCCACATCGGGCCCGCGGTCGCGCTCTGTCCGTCCCCGGTGGGGTACGGGTCCTCCTTTAGTAGGTGATGGCTCCTTCGTACCGGCGACTAACCTTTGGCCGGTGAGCAAGATGCGACCCCAGCAGCCCCTGGCCGTGGCGGTCATGGCCCTCGGGGTGGGCGGCCTGACCGGCGTGACGCTGTGGGGGCAGAGCGGCGGGGCGTTGCTGTGGCCGGATGTCGCGGTCGCGGTGTTGAGCCTGGTCGCGGCGCTCGCCCAGCTGTGGTGGCCGGTCTCCGGGGCGCTCGCCGCCGCCCTGCTCGCCGTGGTCTCCCCGGTGGCCACGCCGGCGGCGACGACGGGGGCGCTGCAGGTGGCCCAGCGCAGGCGCTTCCCCGTCGCGGTGGCGGTGGCGGCGACGGGCATGGCGGCCCACCTGGTCCAGGGGCTGTGGCGGCCGAGCTCCGGCATCTCCCTCGGCTGGTGGCTGCTGCTGATCTGCGCCGCGTACGGGGCGCTGCTCGGCTGGGGCGCGCTGGCCCGTTCCCGCCGCGCCCTGCTCATCTCGCTGCACGAACGCGCCCGCCGCGCCGAAGCAGAGCAGGGCCGGCGGGTCGCCGAGGCCCGCATGGCCGAGCGCCGCCGGCTCGCCAGGGAGATGCACGACGTACTGGCCCACCGCCTGTCGCTGGTGGCCACCCACGCGGGGGCGCTGGAGTACCGGCCCGACTCCTCGCCCGACCAGCTCGCCCGGGCCGCCGGGGTGGTCCGCTCCGGCGTCCACCAGGCGCTGGAGGAGCTGCGCCAGGTGATCGGCCTGCTGCGCGAGGACGACGACCTCCTGGACGAGCTCGAACCCCAGCCCACGCTGGCCGACCTGGCGCGGTTGGTCGCCGAAGCGCGCCACGCCGGTCAGGACGTACAGGTCAGCGACGAGACCGGCGGCGCCGCCCCGCCCGCCGCCGGGCGGACCGGCTACCGCGTCGTCCAGGAAGGGCTGACCAACGCCCGCAAGCACGCCCCCGGCCAGCCGGTGGAGGTGCTGCTGCGCGGCACCCCCGGCACGCGCCTGCTGATCGACGTCAGCAACCCGCTGCCCCCGCCCGGCTCGGCGCCGACCGCGCCCGGCAGCGGCGTCGGCCTGGTCGGGCTCACCGAACGGGTACGGCTGGCCGGCGGGCAACTGGACCACCAGAGCACCGGGGGGCGGTTCCGGCTCCAGGCCTGGCTACCATGGCCCGCGTGATCCGCGTGCTCCTGGTCGACGACGACGCCCTGGTCCGTGCCGGGCTGTCCATGATGCTGGACGGCGCCGCGGGCATCGCGGTCGTCGGCGAGGCGGCCGACGGCCAGGAGGCCATCACCGCCACCGACGCCCACGCGCCCGACGTCGTGCTCATGGACCTGAGGATGCCGCGGCTGGACGGCATCACCGCCACCCGCCGGCTCCGCGCCCGCGCCCGTCCGCCGGAGGTGATCGTGCTGACCACCTTCGACACCGACGAGAACATCCTGCACGCGCTGCGCGCCGGCGCCAGCGGGTTCCTGCTCAAGGACACCCCGCCGCCGCAGATCGTGGAGGCGGTCACCCGGGTCGCGGCGGGCGAGCCGATCCTGTCCCCGCGCATCACGCGGCGGCTGATGGAGCGCACCGTCGCCCAGGCCGGGGCCTACGAGCGGGCCCGCGCCGCGCTGGCCGCCCTCACCCCTCGCGAGTACGAGGTCGCCCTGGCGATCGGGCGCGGCCGGACGAACGCGGACATCTCAGCGGAGCTCGCCATGGGCATCACGACGGTGAAGGCGCACGTCTCCAACATCCTCACCAAGCTCGACCTGGACAATCGCACCCAGATCGCGCTCCTCGCCCACGACGCGGGCCTCGCCTGAGCGTCAGGGGTGTTCGTGGCCGAGGTCCGCGAGGCGGGTCAGGGCAGGCAGAGCGGCGGCGATCGCGCGGCGCTGTTCGGGGGTCAGCCGGGCCATGAGCGGGGCCAGGTGGCGGGTGCGGTCGTCGTGGCGGGAGCGGCCGATCCGGCGGCCGGCCTCGGTGATGTGGACGAGCACGGCGCGGCCGTCGGTCGGGTCGGGCCGGCGCTCCACCAGGCCGTCGCGCTCCAGCCGGGTGATGAGCTGGGTGATGCCGGGCTGGCTGACCTGCTCGGTCCTGGTCAGGTCGGTCAGCCGCATCGGGCCGTCGCTGAACGCGAGCGTGTCCAGCACCGACAGCGTCGTGAACGGCAGCTTCTCCAGCACGGGGAGCCGGATGTAGAAGCGGTTGAAGTGCTCGATCGCCGTGGTGAAGGCGTTCACGTCGAGATCGTCGCGAGAGGTGTCGTCCACGCCGAGAACATACCGAATCTTGTCTGAGCTGCGCTGACCCAGGAACGGCCGCGAAATTTGATCATTTGCCCTATCTTCGACGGAAGCGCGACTCGAAGGGCATCCCGTGACCAACACCCCCAGCAACGTGCTGCTCGCCGGAGTCGTCGGCTCCACCGCCTACGGCCTGGCGGGGCCCGACTCCGACGTCGACCGGCTCGGCGTGTTCGCCACCCCCACGCTGGACATGGTCGGCCTGTCCCGGCCCAAGGAGAGCATCGTCCAGACGAACCCCGACCGCTCGCTCCACGAGGTCGGCAAGTGGTGCTCGCTCGCGCTGGGCGGCAATCCGACCGTGATGGAGCTGGTCTGGCTGCCCGACGACCTGTACGAGACCCGCACCCCGCTCGGCGACCAGCTCATCGCCATCCGGGCCGCGTTCCTGTCCGGCCCGCGGGTCCGCAACGCCTACCTCGGGTACGCCACCCAGCAGTTCAAACGCCTCGACCAGCGCGGCGACGGCTCGTTCTCGGCCGACACCCGCAAGCGGACCGGCAAGCATGCCCGCCACCTCGCCCGCCTCCTGCACCAGGGGCGAGAGCTGTACGAGACCGGCCACCTGCCGATCCGGCTCCCCGACCCCGAGGCGATCCGCGCCTTCGGGGAGAGGGTCGCCGCCGGCAGCCTGGAAGAGGCCCAAGCTCTCCTGGCGGCCACCGAGGAGGCGTTCGACACCGTGCGCACGCCGCTGCCCGACCAGCCCGATGAGGCGACGGTCGGAGCGTGGCTGCGCGAGGTCCGCATCGCCCACTGGGACCCGCGGACCTCGCCACCCGTCGTGGGGGATCAGCCGTTCAGCAGCGGTACGAGGTATTCCTCCTCGTAGTCGAGGTGGGCCTCGACCTCGCGGGTGAGCCGTTCGACCTCCGCCAGCAGCGTGCCGGGGGACAGGTCGTCGTCGCGGAGGAGCGTCTGGAGCTCTTCCAGCAGCCGCTGGACGGTCTCGTGCTCGGCGCGCAGCCGGGCCATCACCGGCTCCAGCTCCGGATAGCGCCCCTCCACCGCGGGGAAGACGGAGCCGTCCTCGCGCGTGTGGTGCTCGTGCAGGTTGTTGCACATGGTCAGGCAGTTGACGCGCAGCTGCGCGCCCAGGCGCGGCCCCGACCGGGCGACCTCGGTGCGGATGCGGGCCAGCTCCCTGCGGAAGGCGTCGTGCACCAGCTTGAGCGCGTCGCCCAGGCGGCCCGGCGGCGGCCCGTCGAAGATCGGGAGGAGCGCGACCACGGGCAGGACGCGGCCCGCGTTCTCCTGGTACCGCCCCCAGCCGGGGTCGGCCTCCACGGCGCGGGCGAACATCCGGTCGCGTTCCTCGCCCTCCAGCACGACCGCCTTCGCCTGGTAGGTGAAGACGCCGTCCTCCACGCCGACCTGCGGGTTGGCGACCAGATTGTGGTACCAGGCAGGGTGCCGCGGCGCGCCGCCGGCCGAGGCGATGATCAGGTTGCGCTCGCCGTCGGGCAGGTAGCCGAGGGGCGTGGTGTGGCGCGCGCCCGTGCGCGCTCCGACGGTCGTCAGAAGGAGCAGCCTGGCTCCCTCGAACATGCCGCCGACCTGGCCGCCGTTGGCCCGGAACTCGTCGATGATCTGCTGGTTGAAGTCAATGGGCATGCGTGTATTCGCTCCAAAGAAGGATGGGTTCTTCGATGACCTGGGAAACCCGTCAGAGCACGCCGGAACGACGTGCGCGGGTCAGCTGCGTTCAGGCAGGCCCAGCGATGTGAGAAGTCATCGGCCTCATCCCCTTTGGTTTCGGCGCCTCCATGCCGCCGCCGTCCGCACGGCCGGCGTCACGCGACGCGACGGCCATTACACGTTGATCCGCGACGGATGTCAACTCGCCCGGAGGAAGTGCGCGAGGACGGAGTCGAACCGCCACAGCCGAGGCGTCCGGTTTACAGCCGGGTGGGCTCACCAATGTGCCCAGCTCGCGCATTGTCGATGGTTTTTCCGGGTCGAGAAACGGCAGGCCGTACCCCGTACCGGACTCGAACCGGCGATTTCCCGGTTGAAAGCCGGGCGTCCTGACCGCTGGACCAACGGGGCCCTTTTTCTTACGTACGTCCGGCGGGATTCGAACCCGCACCGTCCGGTTCCTTAGACCGGTGCCTCTGCCATTGGGCTACGGACGTGCCAGTGCTGACGTGGACCGACAGGATCTCGAAACCTGAACTCCTGCTTGCAAGGCAGGTGTGATGCCTTTTCACCATCAGCCCAAAGAGAAAGGCCGCCCGGTGGATTGCCCGGCGGCCTCTGGAGGATCCTTGAGGGGGATTATCCAGAAGCCGGCCCGGCCGCCGCGAGCGCGCCGCCGTACGCCGCGCCCCGGCTATAGTGGCGTTCGGCTGCGAATCGCATGGGAGGCCTTTCCTTTCGTTCTTCCGACGACCCTGACAGTAGCCGGTGCACAGCGGCGCCTGCCATTGATTTATCGTGGGGTATGCGGATCGGAGAGCTCGCCGCGCTGCTCGGGGTGTCCACCCGGACGGTGCGCTACTACCACCAGCAAGGCATCCTGCCGGAGCCCTCGCGCCTGGCCAACGGCTACCGCGAGTACGGCATGCGCGACGCCATCGCCCTGGCCCGCGTGCGGCGCCTGGTGGAGCTCGGGCTGAGCCTGGAGGAGGCGCGCGACGTCATCGCGGACGACCGCTCCCGCGAGCTGTCCGACATCCTCGCCGAGATCGACGCGGACCTGGCCCGGCAGGAGCACGAGATCCGGCTGCGCCGCCGGCGGCTGGCCGAGGTGCTCAAGCAGGCCGAGGCCGGGTCGCTGGGCCCCGACGACACCTCATCGCCCGATCTGCTGGCGTTCCTGCGCACGGTGGAGCTCCCGGCGTCGAAGGCGGCGGCCTGGGACCGCGATCTGCTGGTGCTGATGGACAGCATGGCGACGAGCGGCGATCGGAAGCGGGCGTTCGAGATGTTCGACGCGCTGGCCGCCGACCCCGAGACGACGGCGCGCGGCCACGACTTCTACCGCAGGCTCGACGCGCTGGCCGACGCCTCGCCGGACGATCCGCGGGTGGGGCCGCTGGCGGAGTCGCTGGCCGACTACAGCATGGTGCACCTGCTGGCCGGGTCCGGCCCGCCCGACTGGGACGCGGCGGCGGTCGAGCCGTTCCTCGACGGGCTCGCCCCCGCGCAGGCCGAGGTCGTACGGCAGGCGATGCGGATCATGGCGCGCCGGTGACGCGCGGGGCGACCCCGTCGAGCACCCAGTCGAGACCTTCGTCGAAGTCGGGCTGGACGTCGTCGCCCGCGACGACCCTGGCCACCGCCGGGTAGCGGCCGGTGGCCAGCATCCGGGTGAGGTACGGGCCGACGGTGCTCTGCCACTCCCGCTCGTCCAGGCCGCTGGCGCGCTCGGCCCGCCGCTCGGTGATCTCGAGGCGGACCGCGCCCATCACGTACGCGTTGACGGTGCCGACGACCCGCATCACCGTGGCGACCGGCACGTCCCCCAGCGCGGCCAGGGAGGTCTCCAGGTAGGCCAGCGCGTTGGGCCCCAGATTGGGCCGCCCGCCCAGCAGGTCGGCGAACCACTCGTGGCGCAGCGCCGCCTGCCTGGTGAGCCGGGCGAGATCCCGCAGCGCCGCCCGCCAGTCGCCGCCGGGTGGCTCTGACGGGACGATCTCGCCGTACACCTCGTCCACCATGAGGTCCAGCAGCTCTTCCTTGGTGGACAGGTAGCCGTACAGGCGCATGGGGCCCGCGTCGAGCGCGGCGGCGACCTTGCGCAGCGACACCGCGTCGAGCCCCTCGCGGTCGGCGAGGTCGATGGCCGCGCGCACGATCCGCTCCCTGCTCAGCGGGCTCGGCGTGGGCCTGCTCGGCGGCTCGGGCCGCTCCCAGACGAGCATGGGCTCACCTCCTTGAGGAACGAGGATACACCGTCTATGGTCGATACAGTGTATTGACCAATACACTGTATCGAAAGGATCGTCCCATGACCTCTCCCCGCATCGCCGTCGTCGGAGCCGGGCTCGGCGGCCTCACCCTGGCCCGCGTCCTGCAGGTCCACGGCCTGCCCGTCACCGTTTTCGAACGCGAGCCGTCACCCGATTCCCGCTCCCAAGGCGGCACCCTCGACATGCACGTGGGCTCCGGGCAGACCGCGCTGGCCAAGGCCGGGCTGCTCGACGAGTTCCGCGCGCTGGCCCGGCCGGAAGGGCAGGAGAAGCGGATCCATGACGAGCACGGGACCCTGCTCCACCACGAGCAGCCCGCCGACGGCGACGAGAGCATGCCGGAGATCGACCGGGGGCAGCTGCGCGGCCTGCTCATCGGCTCGCTCGCGGACGGCACCGTCCGCTGGGGCCACGGCGTGGAAGGGGCCGCCGGGCGGAGCGCGCTCTTCCCTGACGGCCCCAGCGAGGAGTTCGACCTGGTCGTGGGCGCGGACGGCGCCTGGTCCCGGGTGCGTCCCGGCCTGTCGGAGGTGACGCCCGCCTACACCGGTGTCAGCTTCGTCGAGACCGGCTTCGAGGAGGCCCGCCACCCCGAGCTGGCGCGGATGGTCGGCAACGGCACCATGTCGGCCTACGGCCCCGACAAGGCCGTGCTCGCCCAGCGCAACAGCAACGGCCGCATCCGCGTCTACGCCGCCTACCGCGGCCCTCAGGATCTGCCCCTCTCCGAGGTGCTGTCGATGTTCGACGGCTGGGCGGAGAGCGTACGCGCGCTCCTGCTGGAGGCCGACGAGCCGTTCGAGTCCCGCCCGCTGTTCACGCTGCCCGTCGGCCATTCCTGGCCGCACACCCCGGGCCGCACGCTGCTGGGCGACGCCGCCCACCTGATGCCGCCGCTGGGCGTGGGCGCCAACCTCGCCATGCTCGACGGCGCCGAGCTGGCCGACGCCCTGGCCACCGAGCCCGACGTGGACGCGGCGGTCCGCGCCTACGAGAGCGTCATGTTCCCCCGTGCGGCGCGCCTGGCCCGCTTCGCCACCGACGGACTCGACGCCCTCTTCTCCCCGGAAGGCGTCAAGGGGGCCCTGCGTCTCTTCAGCGAGCTCACCGGCTGACCACAGCCGGGGTCCCGAAGGCCTGCCGGCCCCGGGTCAGGAGCTCCCGTACGGCCGGGCCGTGGCCGGTGCGCCAGACCAGCGCCAGCAGGGCGGGAGCCTCGACGTCGGCGATGGTGCGGGCCACGAGCCGGTCGCCGTGGCGGGCGGCCATGGAGTCGCTGAGGACGCCGACGGCGACGCCACGGGCGGCAAGGTCGGCGATGGCGTCGGCGGCGCTGGCCTGCAGGGCGATCACGGGCCTGCGGCCCTGCGCGGCGCAGGCCCGGTCGAACACCGCGCGCAGCCCCGTGCCGGGCGGCATGCACACGATCGGGTACGCCTCCAGGTCGCGCAGGCCGACCTGGGGCAGCTCGGCCAGGGGATGGCCGGGCGGGACGGTCACGACGAGGCGCTCGCTGATGATCGTGAGCGCCTCCAGCCCGTCGAGGGCGTCGGTGGCCGTGCCCACCAGGGCCAGGTCGATCGTGCCGGCGCGGACCCCCTCGATGAGGCGGTCCGAGTTGTCCTCCAGCAGGGAGAGCTCCACGCCGGGATGCGCCCGGTGGAAGGCGGCGAGCGCGTCAAACAGCGGCGTGACCGTGCAGCCGATCACCATCCCGACCGTGAGCCGCCCCCGGAGCAGGTCGGTCACCTCGCCCACCGCCTCACCGACCGCCCCCGCCGCCGCGAGCGCGGCCCGGGCGTGCTCCAGAGCCGCCCGGC